>JANYBE010000033.1 GCA_025360945.1 Rhizobacter sp.
GAGGATGTCGTTGATGATGGTCAGCAGCGAGTCGCCCGAATCGCGGATCGTCGCTGCGAAGTCGCGCTGATCCGCGTTCAGCGGCGAGTCGAGCAGCAGACCGCTCATGCCGATGATGCCGTTCATCGGCGTACGGATCTCATGGCTCATCGTTGCGAGGAACGAGCTCTTGGCTTCGTTCGCCGATTCGGCCGCGGCTCGGGCGTCCTGTGCTTCCTTGAACAGGCGCGCGTTCTGAATCGCGATCACGGCCTGGTCGGCGAACGTCTCGAGCAGCGCGATTTCACGGTCGGTGTATGCCTTGGCGTGCGTTCGGCCGACGAGGATGGACCCAATGCCGCGCTGCTCCCACAACATCGGTGCCAGCAACAGCGAGCGCAGACCAGCGCGCTGGCACATCACCAGCAGACTGGACGGCACGTCCGCGGCCGTAAAGACGTCCTCGAAGTGCAGCACGCGGCGCTCCCGGATCGCAAGCTCGGTCGCGCTGCCGCTGTACGGCCGCGTGTACATGGGGTCTCGGCTGGTGCCATCCCGTCCGAGTGCCGCTGCGAGACGCAGCTGCCCGTCGTCGCCTAACAGCATCGTAACCAACTCGTCGCTGCCGAAGAGTCCCTGACAGCTCTGCAGGATCTTGCGGAAGACCGGGCGCGCATCGGCCAAAGAGCCGCTGATGACGTCGAGCACCTCAGCGGTAGCGGTCTGATATTCGAGCGCCTCCTTCGTCTCTTTAAAAAGGCGCGCGTTCTGAATCGCGATCACGGCTTGGTCGGCGAAGGTTCGCAGCAACGTTTGGTCGTGTGGGCTGAAAGGCTGAGGGGGCTGGCGCACGATCATCAGAGAGCCAACGCCGCGGTCTTGCCACAGCATTGGCACCCAGGCGGCGGAGAAGTTACCGACCTGCTTGACCGTATCGCGTGCCCACGGGTTATTCCCCGCTTGGCTCATCGCGTCGGCGTCGTCGATCTGAACGATGCGTCGCTCAGAAATGGCGCGGCCGGTGTGGCTGTCCGCTACCGGCAACGGCAGCGTCCGTGTCATCGTCTGCACGATCTTTCCGCGGATCGACGCCGGCCGAACCAGACCCTCATCGCCGACCACGACGACCCCTAGATGCCCGGTGCCGAACAGACGCTCACAACTGTCCAAAATCTTCTCGAATACCGGCTGCGCGTTGCCCATCGAGCTGCTGATGACCTGCAGCACCTCGGCGCTTGCAGTCTGCTGCTCCAGCGCCTCCTGCGTCTCGTTGAACAAGCGCACGTTCTCGATGGCGATCACGGCCTGGTCGGCGAAAGACTGGGCCAGCGCGATGTCGGCGTCGGAGAAAGGCTCGGGCTTATCGCGCTGGAACGTCAGAACGCCAAGGGCTTCCCGGTCGTGGCCGCGCAGCAGCGGCAGGACCAATGCCGATCGGGTGCCCGTCTGGTCATGGACGAACTGTTGGTAGTCGGACAGCTGGACGGCGGACCAGTCGGGGATGTGCACGAGCGCCTTCGAGAGCAGCGCACGCGACGGAAAATTGTGCTGCGGATCGACGGGAAGAATGCGCTTGTCGCGCGCCGCACCCCTGGCCGTGGCCCGGCTCAGCTGTACCAGGGCGTCGCCATCACGGCGGAAGAAGGCCGAGAGGTGACAACCCATCAACTGGCGGGCCGCGCTGACGATTGCGTCCACTACCGGCAGCACATCGCCGGGCGACTGGCTGATCACGCGCAGGATCTCGGCGCTAGCCGCCTGGCGCTGCAACGCCGCCCGCGTCTCGTCGAACAGGCGGGCGTTCTCAAGCGCCACGCCCATGCTCCCGGCAACCGTGGTGAGCAGCCGCACTTGGGTTGGCGAGAAGGCATGCTCGCGCTCGAAGTTTTCCAGCAGCACGCCGCCCAAAGCACGGCCGTTGCTGACGATGGGCACACCCGCCACGCTATGGGGGAGTGCCGAGCCTTCGAAGGCACGGAACCCAAGCAAGGCCGCCTCGGCCTGGTTGCCCGCCACCAGCACCTTACCTCCCCGGACGATTCGCGCTGAGGCACTTCCGGGGCTCACGACCCAGGGCTTTTGCGCTGCCACGCGCACGCCGTGCTCGTAGGCATACAGCGTTTGGATGTGCTCACCATCAGGCAGCAACCAATGGATGCTGGCGTCGCGGACGTCGAACACAGCCCGCAGTTCGGCACCGACGAGATCGACGATGGCCTGAAAGTCGAGCTTTGCCGACGCGCCGTCCTGGATGCGGTTGATCACAGCCAGCTCGGCGTTGCGGGTTTCGGTTTCCTTCAGCAGCCGCTGGGTCTCGTCGAACAGGCGCGCATTTTCCAGCGCCACGCTCATTCCAGCCGCCAAAGTCTCGACGAGGCGCACCTCAGATTCGCCGAACACGTCCTCGCGCTCCAGATGGCCCAGATCGAGCATGCCGCTGACCCTGCCTCCCGCGAGGAGTGGCACGATCAGCTGCGAGACGGGCGCGCTGCCATCACGCGCCAACGAGACTGAGCCCCATCGCTGCATGTCCGCTTCCATATTCCGGTTGACGAGTAAGGTACGGCCGCTGCGCAGGACCTCGGCCGCGAAACCAGTTGGCGGCAGGGGCGGCATGTTCGTCTGCAGCTCCCGGCCGCCCCACCAGAACGGGAAGTGCAGCAGGCCGGTAGCTGCGTCGTAGCGCCGGATTACGACGCCGAAATCCGGAAACGCCTCGCGCAGCTTCTGGCCGACGGCGTCATAGACGCCCTGCAGACTCAGCTTGCCAGCCAGCGCCTGCTGGATCTCGCTGATGACCGCCAGCTCAGCGGTGCACTTGGCTAGTGCAGCCGTCAACCGCGACAACTCGCTGGACGGTTCTGCTGCCTCAGCGGCTGCACATTGGCCAAGGATCGGCGCGCGTTCTGGGGGCATTGGCAACTCCTTCGACGCCAGCGTTGCGATGACTGCACGATGGCCGCCAAAGTCTACTGGCTACCGCGCCGAAACTGCGTTGGACGCGTCGTCGCTGTGCTGGGGCGATGCCCAAATGCGGCCACTACTGCCGCCGGCACCGTGCCTGGCACGTCTCGGCGCCGCGCTGGCGTGGCGAGCTTGGGCGGGATCAAACTTCTGGAACAGCGAGCACACGGCCACGCGCTCCAAACTGCAGGCTATGCTCGCGACACGGTTTCCGCTATCACAGCGGTACCCCCAGATCGTCACGGTGAGACTCGACGACCCGCAATTTTGGGCTGAACGCAGTTGCCAACCGCGCGACCATAGTTGCCCGTGTGTCGATCACCAGTCCGCTACTGCGCGCAGACCAGGTCAGTGGCACCATAGAGGTCAGCAGTGCGCTTCGCTACGACGCCGCAGTACGCGCCCTACTGAAGTAACCGGCCGCCTCTGATCCGCTGATGCGATGCGTCATGCAAGACTTGCCGAGAAATCGGGAATGCAGCGGGAGCCGCCTCTCACGACGAACGCATGAACGCGTGAACGCGTGAACGCAAAGTATCGGGCCCACAACGATCGTTCGAAGCTCATCGATGATTGCGGCTCACTCGACATCGTAGAGATGGACGTGGCTGTCGACGATCGGAAAGTCCGGCACCGTGGGGTCTCCTCGGTGACGAGCGGGGGTCGCCATCGTGGGAGATCTCGCCCCCCATCGCCTCTGTTAGCAAGGTCCGCGACTCGCGGCTCCGCACGCGGGTCGATCAGCTGGGGTCTTTCTCCTTGCCGTCCTCGTCGTCGTCGTCACAGCACGCATAGCCTTGATGGCATCCCGAGCTCGCACGGCACTTGTCGCAGCCGTCATGGCCACAGCCCTCGCAGCCCTCCTTGCACCCGCCGCCGCCCCAGACCGTGTACGCCAGCACTTCGAGCACCTTGACCGGCGTCTTCGGGTCATCGCACTCGATGATCAGCTCGCAGGCGCGCGGGCACTTCTCAGTGGCCTTGTAACGGATCACGAGGTTGACGCACGATCCGGCGTGCAAGGTCGCGGGGAACGGGTTGTTCAGCAGCGTCCAGTGCCGGCTCTTGCGCTTGAACTTCACGCTCGTCACGTGCAGCGCACAGTCGCCGGTGTTGCACAGCGTGAGCGTTCGATCGGCGCAGCAGCACGCGGTTACGCCGCCGAACGACGCCGAGCCGGTGACGGTCAGCGTGCCCGACGGTGCGAAGCCCGATACCGCCACGGTCCGCGGGCCCGCCGGATCGTCGCTGACGATGGTCAGCGTTCCCGCCTGAGCACCGAAGTCCGTCGGCTGGAAGCGGATCGGAACCGCGAGCGACGCGCCCGCCGCAATACTTAACGGATACGACAACACGCTCGGCACGACGAACTCGCTCGACGAGGACGACACGCTCTGCACCGACAGCGTGCAGTGGCCGCTGTTGCTCAATACGATGGCCTCGTCCTTGAACGAGCCGATGCACGCACGCCCGAAGTCGCCGGCGTCGGCGATGACCACGGCCAGGCGCGGCGGCTTGGTCTGGCCGGAGACCGGCACCTTCTTCGGACCGGCCGGGTCGTTGCTTGTCACGGTGATCACCGCCGACTTCGGACCGAAACTCGTCGGCTGGAAGCGGATCGGCACGTCGAGCGCGCCCCCCGGCGCGATGTTCAGCGGATACGATAGCGCGCTCGGGACGAGGAAGTCCGCCGACGACGACGTCATCGCGGTGACCGTCACGCGGTTGAAGCCGCTGTTGCTCAAAATGAGCACCTCGTCCTTGAAGGTGCCGACGCAGGCATTGCCGAAGTCGCCCGAATCGGCGATCACGGTCGCGAGCCGCACCAAGCTCACGTCGCGCCGCGCGATGTTGTTGTCGTTCGGCACGAGCCGCCAGTCTTCGATCGTGCGGCCCGGGCTTAGGCTGTCGACGTTGCTCGGGTCGCCTGTGGCCGAGACGATCATCATCATCGTGTCGAGTCCGAACGCGTTCGTCGCCGGCGTCCATTCGAACGGCCCGACGATCTTCTCTTCAGTGTCGTTCGGTTGCAGCGTGCCGGCCGAAAGTTGCGCGGTGGCCATCGGCTGCAGATCGACCGGCCAGAGCACACCGGCCGCCGGCTTGCAATGGTAGGCCTTGACGATAACGCCGTTCGCCACGGTGGTGCCGCGGTTCTTGATCTTCACATACGCGTAGTTGGTGCCGAGCGCCGGGTCCTGGTGCCCCGCCTGGCCGTCCGGGCTCAAGCGGTTCCATATGGTCTGGCTGCTCCACCAGTTGGGTTGGTACGGATACTGACCGCCGCGCCCGTCGTCGACGTAGACATCGACGGCCGGCGGCACGCCCTCGAGGTTGTTCGGCGTCGCGGTGCCGCCGGCCTGGAACAGGCCCTGCTTTTCGAACGCCCAGCGGATCACCTTGCCGTAGGCACCGCCGGTGACATTCTCGGTCAGCCAGTCGCCGTGTTCGGCAATCTGCAGCGCGCCGACC
>JANYBE010000035.1 GCA_025360945.1 Rhizobacter sp.
GCACACCCATTTCTCCTGGAACGACCAGCCCAGCCTCGACGCCATCCAGCGCATGCCGCCCGAGGAGCACATCCTCTGGTGCGCCGAGGTCGCAAAGCGCTATCTCGACATGGGCTGGACGAGTTGCGTCGGCGCGGCCGCGGCCAAACCGCGGCTCGACGTGGTCATCCGCAACGCGATCAACGACGGCACCATCGTCGGCCCGCGCTACCTCGCCGCCGGCCAGGAGATCACAGTGCCGGGCGGACTCGGCGACTCGACCCAGCCGCACCTGCCGCAGCCCGAGTTCGCGTTCGGCGCGATCGTCAGCGGCGCCGAAGAGATGCGCCGCGCGGTGCGCATGATGGCCAAGTGGGGCGTCGACTCCGTGAAGATCAACCTCTCGGGCGAGTCGATCACCGGCATGCCGAGCGAGATGAGCCAGTTCACCGCCGAGGAGATTCGCGTCTGCGTCGAAGAGGCCAAGGCCTGGGGCAAACGCGTCGCCGCGCACGCGCGCTCATGTTGGGCCGTGAAGCAATGCGTGACCCAGGGCATCGAGGTCATCTACCACGCCAGCTTCACCGACAACGAGGCGCTCGACATGCTCGAGGCGCACAAGACCGAGCACTTCGTCGCGCCAGGTCTCGCGTGGCTGATCAACACCTGCTACCACGCGAGCGAGTGGGGCCTCACGAAAGAGGTCACCACGAAGATGGGCTACCACCGCGAGCTCGAGGCCGCGGTCGAGAGCATGCGCGCGATGCGCCGACGCGGCATCCGCATCCTGCCCGGGGGCGACTACGGCTTCGCGTGGACGCCGCACGGCACGAACGCGAAGGACCTCGAATACTTCGTCAAGTACGTCGGCATGAGCACAATGGAAGCGCTGCTCTCGGCCACCGCCTGGGGCGGGCCGATGATGAAGATGGGCAAGACGATCGGCTACATCCGCGAAGGCTGCCTCGCCGACATCCTGCTGATCGACGGCGACCCGCTCGCCGACATCACGGTGCTGCAGGACAAGGCGCGCATCCTGGCCGTGATGAAGGACGGCAAGTTCCACCGCGCGCCCGCCGTGCGCGGAGCGCGCTCGACGACGCGCTGGGCCGCCTGAGGAGCACCACGATGGCCGACACCCTCTTCACCAACGTCCGCATCCTCGACGGCACGGGGCAAAACCCGTATGCCGGCAGTGTGCTCGTCCAGGGCAACCGCATCCGCCAGGTCGGCAGGAGCACCGCACCGATCACGACCGGCAGCGCCACCGTGATCGACGGCGCTGGCGCGACGCTGATGCCCGGCATGTGCGAGGCCCACACGCACTTCTCGTGGAACGACGCGGTCACGCTGGCAGGCATCCAGACCATGCCGCTCGAGGAACATGTGCTGTGGTGTGCCAAGGTTGCGCGGCGCTACCTCGAGGCCGGCTGGACGTCCTGCGTCGGGGCCGCGTGCGCGAAACCGCGCCTCGATGTGGTGATCCGCAACGCGATCAACAGCGGCCAGATTCCCGGCCCGCGCTACCTCGCGGCGAGCCAGGAGATCACGGTGCTGGGCGCGCTCGGCGACGAGACGCTGCCGCACCTGCCGTTCCCCGAGTTCAGCTTCGGCGTCAACGTCTCGGGCGCGGACGAAATGCGCAAGGCCGTGCGCCTGTTCCTGAAGTATGGCGTCGACTCGATCAAGCTCAACCTGTCGGGCGACAACTTCACGCCGCAGTCGCCGTCCGAGACGAGTTGGATGCTCGACGAGGAGGTCGCGGCGGCAATGCGCGAGGTGCAGATGCGCGGCAAGCGCGGCGTGGCCCACGCGCGCTCGTCCGAGAGCGTCAAGCAGGCGCTGCGCCACGGCATCGACCTGATCTACCACGCCAGCTTCGTCGACAACGAGGCGCTCGACATGCTTGAGGCCGCGAAGGACCGCGTCTTCGTCGCGCCGGGCGTCGCGATCCTCTACGCGATGCTCTACGAAGCCGAGCCCTACGGCATCACGAACGCGATGGCCGTCGACATGGGCTACCAGATCGAGTGGGAGGCGGCGCAGGAGTCGCTCGCGAAAATGCACAAGCGGGGCATTCGCGTGCTGCCCGGCGGCGACTACGGTTTCGCGATGACGCCGCACTGCCAGAACTCGCGCGACCTGGAGTTCTTCGTCAAGTACCTCGGTTTCACGCCGATGGAGGCGATCCGCTCGGCGACTCTGTACGGCGGCCAGATCATGATGCGGCCGGACGAGCTCGGCGTAATCAAGGACGGCTACCTGGCCGACCTGCTGCTGGTCGACGGCGACCCGCTCGCCAACCTCGCCATCCTGCGTGACCCGAAGCGCATGCTCGCGGTGATGAAGGACGGCGTGTTTGCGAAGGCGCCGGACATCGCGTCGCAGCGCGCATGGGGGCGCGCCGCATGACGGGACGTCCGACCTCGCGGCAAGCGGCACTCTGGCTGCTTTTCGGCGTGCCGATCGCGGTGTTTGCGGTGTGGGCCGTCGCCGACAACTCGCCGCTGTTCTTCAAGACGCTGCTGAACGGGCTAACGCTCGCGTCGCTGTATTTCCTGGTGGCTAGCGGTTTCACGCTCGTGTTCGGGCTCATGCGCAACGTCAACCTCGCGCACGGCTCGCTGTACCTGTTCGGTGCCTACGTCGGCTGGTTCGTCGGCGAGCACTCCGGCTCGTGGGTGTTGGCGGTGATTGCGGGATTTCTCGCCTCGGCCGTTCTCGGCCTGCTGATGCAGTTGCTGGTCTTCCGTCACATGCAGGGGCAGGACCTGCGGCAGACGCTGGTGACGATCGGCCTGTCCATCGTGCTCGCCGACCTGATGCTGTGGATCTGGGGTGCCGAGATCTACACCTTCGACCCGCCGTCGTGGATCTACGGCTCGACCACGCTGCCGCTGGTCGCGAAGTTCCCGACCTACCGGCTCGTTGTGCTGCTCGCGTCGATCGTGATCGGCGTCGGCCTTTGGTTACTGCTTGCGCGCACGCGCATTGGCATGATGATCCGCGCGGGCGTCGACGATCGCGGCATGCTCGCCGCCTCCGGCGTCAACGTCCAGCTGGTGTTCGCGCTGACCTTCGCGATCGGCGCCGGCTTGGCGGGCCTGGCCGGCGTGGTCGGTGGCACCGCCTTGTCGATCTCTCCGGGCGAGGACACGCGCTACCTGCTCGCCTCGCTGGTCGTCGTGATCGTCGGCGGCATGGGCAGCGTCGTCGGTGCTGCGATCGGCGCGCTGCTGATCGGCCTGGCCGAGCAGTTCGGCCTCGCGTACGCACCGACCTACAGCGTCGTGTTTACCTTTGTGATCATGGTGGTCGCGCTCGCATTCAAACCGCGCGGGTTGATGGGGAAGAGCACATGAGCGCGGCACAGTGGCGGCGGGCGATGAACTCATCCGCGGCTGCAGCGACGGCGCGTGGTGCGCGCACCGGGGCCGGCGCGATGCCGATTCCCCTGCGTCCCGCCGATGCCGCACCCGCGGCGCCTAGCGACCCGTGGACATGGCTCACCACGAAGCTGCGTGCCCTGCGCTGGCGCCACGTGGTCGTGCTCGCGGCCGTGCTCATTTACCCGTTCGTCGCCACGCCCTTCTTCACCTTCCAGATTGGCGCGCAGTCGCTCGCGCTCGGGCTCATCGCGCTGTCGCTGACTTTCCTCGGTGGCAACGGCGGCATGGTTTCGCTGGCGCAGATGACGGTCGCCGGCTTCGCCGCCTATCTGCTCGCGATCTTCGGCACCAGTAGCAACGCCGTGATCAGCCTGGGCTGGCCATGGTGGCTCGCGCTGGTGTTCGCTTTGACGCTCGCTACGCTGCTGGCCGCGGCGATCGGCTGGCTGTCGGTGCGCACCGAGGGCATCTACACGATCATGATCACGCTGGCGGTCGGTGTCGCGTTCTTCTACCTCGCGCAGCAGAACTACACGCTCTTCAATGGCTTCCAGGGTTTCAGCAAGATCGCGCCACCCGCGGTGTTCGACCTCGACCTGCGCGAGCCGCTGCCGTTCTACTTTCTCGTGCTCGCCTGCGCGCTGGCCGGCTACTTCTTCATCAAGCACCTCGTGCGAACGCCCTTCGGCGTCGCGCTGCAGGGCATACGCGACAACCCACGGCGCATGCAGTCGCTGGGCTACCACGTCGCCGCGCACCGCGTCGGCGCGTACGCGGTGGCGGGCTTTCTGGCCGCGGTCGGCGGCGTGCTGATGGTCTGGTACAACGGCCGCATCTCGCCCGGCACGGTGGGCACGGGCGCGATGATCAACATCCTGATCATCGCCGTGCTCGGCGGCATGAAGCACCCGATCGGCGCGTTCATCGGCGCGATCGTGTTCGTGCTGCTGCAGAACTTCGCCATCGACCTCGTCGTCCGCGAACGCTTCAACCTGGTGATCGGCGGAGTCTTCCTCGCGATCGTCCTCTTTTCACCCGACGGGCTGCTGGGGCTGTGGAGCACCCTGCGCACACGCCTGTCGGAACGCGTCACCCACCCGCGGCAACGACCGCACCCTTCCCCCAAAAACAGGAGTGAGACATGAGTCAACGCAGACAAGTATTCGCGCGCAGCCTCGTCGGTGCGGCCGCGATGTTCGCGGTCGTCGGCTTCGCGCAGGCGCAGGAGGTCTTGAAGATTGGCCTGCTGGCCTCGCTCGAAGGCCCGTTCGCGGCGCCGGGCCAGGACGGCATGCGCGGCGCTGACCTCGCGCTGAAAGAGAAGAACGGCATGGCCGGCGGCAAGAAGATCGAGTTCGTGAAGGTCTCGTCCGACGCCACGCCCGACAAGGCCGTGAACTCGACGCGCAAGGCGGTCGAGCAAGACAAGGTACAGATCATGATCGGCCCGCTGTCCGGCGACGAAGGCATCGCGGTCAAGAACTACGCGAAGACTCAGCCCAACGTGACCTTCATCAACGGCTCGTCCGGCGCGCAAGGCGCGACGCTAGTCGACCCGGCACCGAACTTCTACCGCTTCAACACCGAAGGCGCGCAGTGGATGGTCGGCCTGGGCGAGCACGCGCTCGGCAAGGGCTACAAGAAGGTCTTCCTCGTCGCCGAGGACTATGGCTTTCCGTACTCGCAGGTGCAGGGCTTCATGGCCAGCTACTGCGCCAAGGGCGGCAAGGTGGTGGACAAGGCCTGGGTGCCGCTGGGCACCAAGGACTACGCCTCGGTGATCGCGAAGATCCCGAAGGACATCGACGCACTCGTCGTCGTGCTCGGCGGTTCCGATGCGGTGAATTTCCTGACGCAGTACGAGCAGGCCGGCGGCGACAAGCCGATGGTCGGCGGCTCCATCACGGTCGACCAGACGGTGCTGAACTTCAAGGGCAAGCGCCGCGAGTCGCTGCTGGGCACGGCCTCGGCCGGGCCGATGGCCGACTCGATCGACACGCCGGAATGGAAGAAGTTCGTCGCAGACTACAAGGCCAACTTCAAGGACGGCTTCCCCAGCCCGTCGCTCTTCGCCTACCTGTACTACATCAACACCAAGGCGACGCTCGATGCGCTCGACGCCGTCAAGGGCGACCTGTCCGGTGGGCAGAAGGCCTACCGCGAAGCGCTGCAGAAGACCAACTTCAAGGGCCCGGCCGGCGACGTGAAGATCGACGCCAACCGCAACGGCGTCGGCACGACCTACATCACCGAAGTCGCGAAGGCGGCGGACGGGTCGTTCTACAACAAGGTCGTCAGGTCGGTGCCCAACATCTCGCAGACGCTGGGCCTGCCGGAAGCGGAGTTCAAGAAGATGGGCCTGGGCACACGCGACGTGCCCGACTGCCGCAAGTAAGCGGGTCGGCGCACCGATGGCTTCGATCACCTCGCTCAGAACGGCGGCGCCACGCGGCACCGCCATCGCCAGCGCGAGCACCGGCGGGCAACTCCTGTCCGGCGACGCGCTGAGCCTGAGCGGCGTGACGCGCGCCTTCGGTGCGCTGCGCGCCGTCGACGACGTGACGCTGAACGTCGCCGCCGGACAGAAGTACGCGATCCTCGGCTCCAACGGCGCCGGCAAGACGACGCTCTTCAACGCCATCACCGGCGACTTCCCGCCCACCGCGGGAAGCATTCATTTCTTCGGCGAAGACATCACGACGCTGCCGCCGCACGAGCGCATCCGCAAGGGCCTGCGGCGCACGTACCAGTCTTCGCTGCTGTTCCGCGACCTCACGGTGCGCGACAACCTGTTCCTCGCGGTGCGCGGCGTCGCGAACGGGCGCTTCAGCTTTCTGCGTGCGCGCGCCAACCATGCGTCGACGGTCGCGACCAAGGACCTGCTCGAGCGCGCGCGCCTAACCCACATCGCCGACGAGCGCGTCGCCAACCTCGCGCACGGCCAGCAGCGCCAGCTCGAGATCGGCATGGCGCTAGCCGGAGCGCCGCGGCTAATTCTGTTCGACGAGCCGGCCGCTGGCCTGTCGCCGGCCGAACGACGCGAGCTGGTCGCGCTGCTGACCTCGCTACCACCGCACATGAGCTTCGTGCTGATCGAGCACGACCTCGACATCGCGCTGCGTGTCGTCGAACGCGTCACCGTGATGCACAACGGCCGCGTGCTGCGCACTGGCAGCCCCGACGAAATCGAGAATGACGCGCAGGTGCAAGCGATCTACATGGGGAGCAAGCACTGATGTCTTGGTTCTCGCGCGACCGAGGAGACGCCAAGCCACGTGGGCCTGTGCTCGTGGTCGAGGGCCTGGACGTCTTCTACGGCCGTGCGCATGCCTTGCAAAGCGTGAGCCTCGCCATCGAGCACGGCGTGCTCGGCATCGTCGGCCGCAACGGCATGGGCAAGACGACGCTGTGCAACGCGATCACCGGCCTGGTACCGGCGCGCGGCAGCGTGCGGCTGTTCGGCGAAGAAATCCTCGGCCGCGCGCCGAACGAGATCACCAAGCGCGGCATCGCCTACGTGCCGCAGGGCCGGCGCGTGTGGCCGTCGCTGTCGGTCGACGAGACGCTGCGCATGGTGGTAAGCCACAGGCGCGAGGTCGAACGCGTCTACACGATGTTCCCGCGCCTGGCCGAGCGCAAGGCCAACGGCGGCGCGCAACTCTCGGGCGGCGAGCAGCAGATGCTGGCGATCGGCCGAGCACTGCTGCTGAGCCCGAAGCTGCTGGTGATGGACGAGCCGACCGAAGGCCTCGCGCCGGTGGTCGTCGAGCAGGTCGCGCAGGCGCTGCGCGACCTGGCGGCTGAGGGCGAGATCGCGGTGCTATTGATCGAGCAGAATCTGGGTGTGGCGATGTCGGTCGCCGACCGCATCGGCGTGATGGTCAACGGCCGCATCGCGCAGGAGCTGCCGACCGCGCAGCTGGCCGCCGACCGCGATCTGCAGGAGCGACTGCTCGGCGTGCGCTCCGGCGGCGCCGACGACGAAGTCAATGAACTTCCCTCGCCCGCCGCCGAGCGCGTGGCCCCCCAGGTGTTCACGGTGCGCCGAGCGCACGGCGACGGCGCGCCGTCGATGGACGATCTCGCGCCGGGCACCGTGCGCGGCTTCACGCGCTGGAACGCCGGCGGCACGGCCGCGCCGACGGCCGACATCCTGCGCATCGTCGCGCCGGTCGCCGCGCCGCCGGCCCGCTCGCCGGCGCCGGCCCCGGCACCGCGCGTATTCGATTTTCCGGTGGCAGCCAGCAGCGGGCGCGCGGC
>JANYBE010000062.1 GCA_025360945.1 Rhizobacter sp.
TGGGCCAGGTGCAGGGTGTGTTCTCGGGCACCGATTTCTGGCACATCAACCTGCTCGCCGAGCCGTGGTCGGATCGTCGCTTCTCGCCCTTCGCCGATCAGGCTCAGGTTCGGGAAGTTCTTGAACTTGCCGAAGCCGATACCGGCGAAGGGCGAGAAGCGACGATCCGACCACGGCTCGGCGAGCAGGTTGATGTGCCAGAAATCGGTGCCCGAGAACACACCCTGCACCTGGCCCAACGTGCCTTCGACGCTGAGCGTTTCGGACAGGCGGTAGCTGCTCCAGAGCTTGAGCATCGGCTCCGTCTTAAAGTGACCCCACGCGGCGCCCATCTGCACGCGGCGCGTCAGGTAGTCATCGAGCAGGATGTCGCGAAAGCTCTTGCGGTTGCCCGCGGCGGTCAATGTCGACTCGAGCTGCTGGCGGTTGACCCAGCCGATCTTGCCACCGTCGGTGCGTACCTTGTACCAGTCGGTGTGGCGCAACTCGATCTCGATCCACTCGTCGCGGCCGGCAACAAAGAAAACCGGGAAGCCGCGGCCCGGGCCGGTGCGCAACTCGATGTAGGCCTCGGTGATCTGCAGGCGTTCGGCCGACTTGGAGACTGGGCTCGCGGTGGCCGGCACGGCCGCCACCGGCGCCGGCGGCGCGCTCGCTGCGGCGTCATCGGTGGTAGCTGCATCCGCCGCGCGCACAGGCATTGCCGCCGTTGCGGTGGCGATCAAGGTGGCGGCGAACAGTGCCCATGGCTTTAACGGGTGAGTGGTCGTCATTGCGTGTTGCACGTGCCGGTGACCGGATCCGCCGGCGTGAACATCGCGTAGGTCGCGGTGCTGAACTCATCCTGGCCCTGCGGCGCCGGGTGGCTTATCCAGTACTCCATCAGCTTCACATTCGGATCGGTGGCGTTCGGGAAGATCAGGCCGCCGCCATGCAGCACGCCCAGCAGCTGCGGCTTGAGCAGTAGACGGCTTTGCGTGGTCGAGCCGACGATGACTTCGCCCTGTGCGGAGTAGAAGTTCTTGTACATGTCGCTCGCGCGGATCACGGCTGGCGTGTTCGCCGGGTCGGCCAGATCGACCGCGGAGGCGGTCGGCACGACGCGAAACGCGCCGCCGGTGCCGGTGGCCGATGCATGGCAGCCCGAACCGGAGCAGGTGTTGGTGGAGGTCGTGCCGTTGAGCTGAATCTGCAGCTGCGCCAGAAAGATCGGGTTGATGCACTTCTGGAAGTATGCAAACGACAGCTTCTGGCCGGTCAACGAGCCCGGATTATTGGCGACCGGCGCCGGGTTGTCCAACGGGTTCGACGACGAGCCGCCGCAACCGGCCACGCCCAGCGTGGCCAGTGCGACAAGACTCATCCCGAGGAGGCGAATGCATGATTGCATTGACGCGCTCATCCGCCACAGCCTCCCTTGATCCAGTTGAAGATCGCGGTGTATTTCGCGCTGCCCACCGGCATCACCGCCGCCGTCTGGCCCACCGCGCCGAGCGGGTGAGGCACGGTCGAGGGCTTGCTCAGCAGGTAGCTCGACGACGGGTTGCAGGCGTCCGTAATCATCGTCAGCGTGACGTTGTAGTCGCCGTTCGGATCACCCGTGAGCACGAAGCGGTTGTTGCGGAACGAGGTACCCACCGGCACTGCCGACGTGCTGCTGCCGATCGCCTGGTGGCAGCTCGCGGCGCAGGTCGCGGTGATGATCGGGAACACCTGAGCCTCGAATGAGGTCTGGTCCAGCGCGGGCAACATGCGCACGCCGCTGTTGGCGTTGAACGGGTCGTTGTAGTACTTGCCGCCTGTGTCGATCCACTCCGCGACGAGGCGCATTTCGGCCAGGTTCAGCAGCTTCGAGTGGTCCGGCGCCGAAGCCGGCGGGTTCGGGTGCGCGGCGAGCGCGTCGCTACTTGACATCATCGCCTTGCCGGCGAGGATTTCGACCAGCCGGCTCTTGCGCGCCAGGCCGAGCGCCTCGCCTTCGCTGGCCGCGGTGTCGACCAGCGCCGGGCCGCGTGCGATCACGAGCACGCCTTCCTCGATGCGGGTCTTGGGCAGGCCGGTGACCGGGTCGAGCATCGGGTCGCCGAGCATCAGCTCGTCGTAGGAGGTCGTGCGCCCGCTGCCGCCGATGCTCGCGCGCAGGTCGAGCTTGTCGGGATCGTTGTGGCAGTTCGTGCAGGTGTTTGCACCGCCTGTACCGCGCGACCGCGTCCACAGCGGGGCGATATGGTCTGGGTAGTTGATGATGCCGTTGGTCGGCACAGCTGTGACCAGATCGTTCGCCGCGTTCGCGTTGCCGGTGTAGCGCAGCGCGATCGAGGTGCGGGCGCTGACGCCGGACTTGCTCGCGTCGGCCCAGATGTCGGCATAGACCGGGTCGCTCACCAGTTGCAGCGCCGTCGGGTCGAGTCGGGTGCGCGTGCCGGCCATCGTTTCGCCGGATTGGTGCGCGCTCGCCATCGCCGGCAGCAGTGCCGACGACTGAGCGTTAACGACTGCACCGGAGTTGATCGCGCCGCCGCGGCGCGGGCTATGACAACCATCGCAGGTGCGGCGCTCGCCCGGGCGAACCTGGATCCAGTTAGTGTGCGTCTGGAACGCGCGGCCACTGGCATCGACGACCGCAAGCGCGATCGGCGTGTCGGCCGGCACCTGAAGCTTGAACGAGCCATCGGGTTCGATCGGCGCGTAGCCGAGGATCTGCTGCATCTCGAACTCGGTCTCGCCGATCGCACTGCGCATGCCAGTCATGCCGGCCGGCGGCGCGACCGCACGCACCGCACGCACGAAGCGCGCCGGCGCACAGTTGTAGGCCGGGTCTGCCGGGTCCTTGATGCGCACGATGTCGGCCACCTGGGCGCGCGTGTCAAGCGGGTCGGACGGCGTCGTCTTCGCGATCGACGTCGTGCAGCCTGCGGGCAGGTCCGTGCCGGACTTGGCCAGCACGGCGTCGCTCATGCGGCCCAGACCGTCGGTGTCGTAGACGCTGCGCACTTCGAGCAGACCCATGTTCTGGGCCGCCAGTGTCGCATCTACGGCGGTCGGATCGGGTGCGTTCGGCTCGGTACGCGCCAGCAGCGCGACCGGGTGGGTGTACATGAACCCCTTGGGCGGCGCGGCCACGATCAGCCAGGTCTGCGCCGCCGGGTCGAACATGTAGACCGCGTAGGACGGGGGCACGTTGTTCTGCAGCGTGTCGGCCTGCTCGTCGGCGACGAGGCGATTCATGTCGCTCAGGCGCGTCATCTCGGCAGCGGTCAGCGTCGCGCACGACACGACGACGCCCGAACGGCTCACCTCGCACGGCGTGTACGAGACCAGCACGCGATCGGTGCCGTCCCACAGCGGGTACGGTGTCGTGACGCGACCGTATTGCGACACACCGCCGCCGAAGTTCAGCACCTGCGCGGTCGGATAGGTCTGGCCCCCCATGGCCGGCACGCCCGCGTTGGCCGGCGTGTTCTGCTCGGAATAGTTCGCCGCGTCGATGAACACCAGCGCTCCGCCTTCGTGGGTGCGTGACAGCGGCATCAAGTCGGAGGCGAGAAAGCCCGCGTACTTTCCCTTCGGGTCCATGTCGCGCGGGTGCAGGAAACTGTTACCTTCGCTGTGCGCGCCATACAACACAAACAAGTCGGTGCCGTCCGGCTTGGCGCGAAACACCTTGAAGTGGTTGCGCCCGGCGAGGTGATCCCAGTGCGAGAACATGATGTCGCCATTCAGGCGCACCGTGGGGCTGCGGTCATGGCTCTGGTTGAACGAGATCTGCGCCAGGTTCGCGCCCTGGGCGTCGACCGTGTGCAGATTGAACACGCGCTCGCGCTCGTACTCGTCGAGCGCGTAGTAGGTGTGGCCCAGCGCCTGGTTGATGTGCGACTTGTCCTGCCGGTTCGACGAGAACACAAAGCCCTTGCCCGCGGGCAGGTAGGCCGGATCGATGTCGTCGGAGTCGCTCGTGCTCGTGATGCGCCGGAACGTTCCGCCGTTGAGGCCACCGACGCTCATGTCGTATTCCCAGATGTTCCAGTGGCCGGTGCAGGCCGGCCCGCCCGCTATCGTCGAGGTGTTCGAGGTCGGGCAGCGCATCGCGAACACGATCTTCTTGCCGTCGTACGAGACTTCGGGCCCGGTCGCATCACCCTTGCCCTGCGTGAACTGCGCGGTGATGTTGTGCTCGGGCGCGCTCGCCGACGATTTCTCGCGGATGATCAGGTCCCCGCCCGGAGCGCTCGGGCCGCCATTGGTCGGATTCATCGAGATCGTGTTGACGCGCATCGCATACGCGATCGGCACGTCGCCCGCCACGGTGACGGTGGTCGAATCGCTGGTGCTGCCGCCGCTGCACGCGGCAAGCATCGTCGTCAGCGCCCAGGCGCTCAGGATCCAGAGCTTGTTCATCGACCTCTCCTTGGTTTGTTTTGATGCATTCATGCTCATTGCCGCGGTCATTGCCGGGTGGGCGTGTCGGCGTACAGCAGGCCCGTCGAGTAATGCAGCGCGCCCGCTGCGTCGACGATCACGGCGTCCACGCCGGGCCGGCTTTCGATCAGGCGCAGACCTTTTTCGACGCCGAGCACGAACACGCATTTCGACAGCGCCTCAGTCGTGAGTCCGTCCTCGGCCAGGATGGTCACGCTGCGCACGCTGCTTGGCGAGCGGCCGGTGGCCGGGTCGATCAGATGGTGGTGGCGCACGCCATCGGCATCGAAATAGCGCTCGTAGTCGCCCGAGGTCGAGATTGACACATCCTCGAGCGGCAGCATCGCGACCATCTCGCCGGGACGGCGCGGATCGCGCACGCCGATCGTCCATGGGCGGCCGCGGCGGTCGCCGATGACGCGACTGTCGCCGCCGGCGCTGACGATGGCGTGGCGGATGCCGAGCTCGCGCAGGATCGCCGTGGCGTTGTCGACTGCATGGCCCTTGGCAAAGCCGCCCAGGTCGATGCGCATGCCGTCGAGCGCAAAGCGCACCGTACCAGCGTGCAGGTCGAGGATCAGGTTGCGCCAGCCCACCAGCGCGCGAGCGCGTGCCAGCGCGGCGTCACTCGGGCGGATGCGCTGGCGGTAGTCGTAGAGCTGGCCGACGGCGGCGTAGGTGATGTCGAAGGCACCGTCTGAGAGCTGCGCGAAGTCGTTCGCTCGCGCGAGCAAGCGCGACATTTCGGTGCTCAGCGGCACCGGCGATGTGGCGGCGTCGCGGTTGATGCGCGAGAGCTCGGAATGCGGTTTGTGCGGGCTCATACAGCGGTCGACCCGGTGCATCTCACCCATCACCGCGGTGAGCGCGGCTTCGCCCTGCTCCGGATCGTCGGCCCAGAGCTCTACGCTGATCGCGGTGCCCATGATGGCCTCGTCGCGCTTGAGCCAGCCACCCACTGACCTCGACGCCGAATACAGCGGCCGGACCAACCCGGCGCTGAAGCGACCCTCACGATGACGAAGCCTGGAAATGCCGAACATGCTGGTGCGAGTCCCTGCCAGAAAAGTGTGGTCGGAGAGGTTTTTGATACGTGTACCGATCCGCTCCCCACAACGCAGATCACGTGCCCGTCGCCGGGTGGTCCCTGAAGCGTGCAAAGCTGCCGCTATTTGTTCTTCGCGCCTCAAACGAGCGGCTTGGACGCAAACTTTCCGACAATTTTTTTGCTGGACTGCGTGTGGATGCGTCAGGTGTGAGCAAGCGCAACGAAGACTTCGGTCAGATTCGACGCCTATTCGTATCGAGATGTTGCCAATGGAGAGGCCTCGCCGGTGTTCGCACCGGGCAAGCCACTCGAATCCGGCGATCACAGACGCACGAACTCGCCCGCCTGCGGCGCGCGTCTTGCATCCAGAGTTTCATTCCCGTCAGCCCAGGAGTGCCGCCATGCGACTGTTCGTGCTGCCCGCTTCAGCGGCCCTGGCCGTCCTGATGGCCACCGGGGGCTACGCGTGGCTGGGCATGAGCGACGACATGCGCGACGCGGTGGCGCAAGCGCCCGCCCATGCGACCGCACCGGATGCGCGGGCCGATGAGCGCCCCAATGACCATCCCGTCGACGCCGCTGGCTGGCAAGCGCTAGGCCGGCTGTACGCGGCGCGGGGTCAGCATGGCCAGGCGGTCGCCGCTTTTCGCAACGCCGCACGCCTGCGGCCCGACGACGCCACTTTGCTGACCGAATACGCGTTCTCGGCCGCCGTCACCAGCCATCGCACCGTCGCAGACGAACCGCAGCGGCTCGTCGAGCGCGCCCTACAGCTCGACCCGACAAGCCAACAGGCGCTCGCGCTGGCCGGCACGCTCGCGCTGGACCGCAGCGACTTCGAGGCCGCGACCCAGCACTGGGAGCGGCTCGCGCAACTCGAGCCGCCCGACAGCCCGATGGAACGCGAGCTTCACGCCAGCATCGCGCAGACGCGCCGGCTCGCCAGCGCCCAGGCCGGCCGCATCGAGCTGGTCCGCGCCCGCTAGGGAGTCAGCCGACCGATCCGAGCTGCGCCCGGGTGAATCAGCGCGGGCCTGCGCCGCCCGTCGCGCGCTCGCGCCGCGAGGCACGCACCGCGGTCACGAAGCTGACGATCGACATCGCGCTGATCACGCCACGAATCGTGTCTGGAGCGGCGGCCGCCTCGATGACCTGCGACGGTTTCAAAGACCCGAAGGAGCGCGTCGATCTGATCGCTTACCTCGGGCAAATGAACAACTCCACCGAGTGCACGAAGCGCTGATGGCCACGCTCACGGGGCCGGCATGTCGGTGACGACGATGCGCACGACAGCGGCCGCCGCCGGCCCCGACACGGCGACGCGCGTGTCCGCAAGGCCGTGCGCAATGAGGTAGTCGTGCACGCTCGCGGCGCGCTCGCCGACCAGCGCCACCCCCTTCGCCGCAGGATCGTTCGGTGCGCCAATCACGACCTTCGTCGCTTCGTGCAGCTGGCCGGCAGCGATGCGATCGAGCACGGCAGCGAGCGGCGGTTTGACGACGGCCTTGCCGGTGTCGAAGGAAAAATGCAAAGGCACGTCGACGCGCAGACTGCCGTCGGGCTGCAAGACGAACAGCACCGGCGTGCCGCGGAACAGTTCGGCCAGCCGCAGCTTCTCGATCGCCAGATTGGCCTTGGTCGCGGCCGCCTTGGTCGCGGGACTCGACGACGGTTGCTGGGGCTGGGATTGAGGCGCGGTCCCACCCGCCGGCTTCGAAGGCGGCGCGGTCTTGCACCCGGCGATCAACACGACCGCCGCGCTGGCGACAAGCATTGGGAAAAGACGCATGAAACAGAGTCGCAGCTAGGTCGGGCGCCAGAGCGCGGTGACGCATTCTCGGTGCCCCGGCGCGACCCCGCCGTAAGCATAGGCAACCGCGCGCGGCCTTGTCCGACAGGCGTTGGGGGGAGGTGTGGCTCACCTGCCTCGCGCGGGGCGCGCGCCGACCAGCGCCGAGCGGCTGCGCGCTTCGACAGTGATTGCACTCCCACAACTCAGTTTGAACGCCAACGCGGACGTGCTGGTGCTGACCCTCGCGACGCCGCCACGCCGGGGGCGATCAAGGCGCTGGTGAAGATCGAAGGAACGGCGGGCGCGACCGACGTGCAGCCGATATGACACACGCGACGCGGACCTCGAGCGACACCGCGCGCATATCGCGCTGGCGAAATCGCCGTCGGTCACGTACGCTAGGACCGCTGTTCAACGATCCCAGGAGCTGCCATGCTGAGTCATGCCCAGGTCACCACGATGCTGCCCGTCATGGACATGCCTCGTGCGCGCGACTTCTACGAGGGCAAGCTGGGCTTGAAGCCCGGAGGGTTCAAGCGCGACGGCAAGTTCGTCTACAGCGTGTCCGGTGGCGTGCTGGCGCTGTTCCCTAAGGCCGGAGGCACCAAGGCGGATCACACCGCAATTAGCTTTCAGGTCCCCGACATTGCCGCGAGCATCCAGGCGCTCAAGCGTGCTGGCGTGGTCTTCGAGGACTATGACTTCCCGGGCCTGAAGACGATCGACCACGTCTGCGTGCTGGGTGCTGGGTGCGGAGAAGGCCGCGTGGTTCGAGGACACCGAAGGCCACTGTCTCTGCATCCACGCAGACATCGCGGCAACTTGAGCCGGTGAAGCTGGCCTGCGCCGATTCGGGCTCAGGCAAGATTGGCATCGTGCGAACCGTCGACGACCCGATTAAGCTGCCCGTTGCACCGTCCCCGGCACATAGCTGGGCGGCCGACATCGGCCTGCGCATGCGCCGGCTCTTCGCCCTGAAGCTGGTCGGCATCACCGCCTTCACCTGGCTGTTCTTCATCGCCTACTTCTACCTGCTGCAGCACCCTATCCATCCGGTGCGGATGATGCCACTGACCGCGCTCGACAAGCTGATGCCGTTCCAGCCGCAGGCCTTGTTGGCCTACCTCTCGCTGTGGGTCTACGTCGGCGTTGCGCCCGGCTTGCAGCTCACGTTCACCGAGCTCGTCGTCTACGGGTTGTGGGTCGGCGCACTGTGCCTGACCGGCCTGGCCTGCTTCTATTTCTGGCCTACCCAGGTACCGCCGCTGGTGCTGGACGTGTCCGGTTTCCCCGGCTTCGCGACGCTGCAGGGAGTCGACGCCGCGGGCAACGCCTGTCCGTCGATGCATGTGGCGGCCGCGATGTTCACCGTGATCCGGGTCGAAGACGTGTTGCGTCAGACCGGCGCACCGATCGGCATGCGCGTGATCAATCGTGTGTGGTTCATCGCCATCGCCTTGTCCACGCTGATGGTCAAGCAGCATGTCGCGCTGGACGTCGCCGCAGGTGCCCTGCTAGGCATCGCTTTTGCGTTGCCGTCGCTGCGCTGGCGCCCCGCGCCGGTCCGCTCGATCGAGACGGATATCATCGATCGTCAACGCTCCCACGCCGAGTCCAAAGCCGGCACGCAATGGACTGAAGCGCCATGAGTTCTCTGAAGCAATTGCAGGACCTGATTCAGGACAAATTCGGCATCGAGGAATCGGTGCTCAGCCCGAACGCCTCGATGCGCGAGAAGGGGGTCGACTCGCTTGCGCTGGTCGAATTCATCTTCGCGATCGAGGACCATTTCGGCATCTCGATGTCCGACGAAGACTCAAACATCGACACGCTGGCCCAGCTGTCGGCGGTAGTCGACAAGCTCGTCGCAGAGAAGGTGGTGTGAACACGGTTGCGATCACCGGCCTGGGCGCCGTGTCGCCGCACGGCGATGATCCACTCGTGATGTTCGCCGCCCTGATGCACGCCGAATCGGCGCTGCGTTCGGTGTTCCCCGAATTGCCCAAGCCGGCCGCCGCGGCGCTCGCCGCGTTCGACGAATCGCGCTGGTTCACCAAGCTGCAACTCGCCGGCGTCGACCGCGTCAGCCAGCTCGCGGTGGCTGCAGCCGATCTCGCGATGCGCGACGCGGGAGCCCCGACCGATCTCGACCCCGAACGCATCGGCGTCTTCGCCGGCTGCGCCATGGGCGGCGCGGCGGCACTCGAGGCCGCATACCGCGGCGGCGCGCGCGTGCCACCGCTGACCATCCCGGCGTTCATGCCCAACGCGCCGGCCTCACACGTGGCGATGCGCCACGGCGTTAAGGGCCCGGTGCTCACGTATTCGGTGGCGTGCGCCTCGTCGGCGGTGGCGATTGCCGAGGCGGCCAAGGCCGTCCAGCGCGGCGATGTCGACATCGCCATCGCCGGGGGCAGCGAAGCGCTGATCGTGCCCGGCGTGGTGCTCGCCTGGCAGGCGATGCAGACGCTGGCGGGGTTCCAACCCGGCGAAGCGGCCACCGCGATCCGACCGTTCGCCTGCGACCGCAGCGGCTTCGCGCTCGGCGAAGGTGCGGCATTCATGGTGCTCGAGTCGGTTGAGAGCGCGCGCTGGCGCGGCGCACCCGTGTACGCGCAGTTGTCCGGCTGGGGCCTGAGCTGCGACGCGACGCACCTGACCAAGCCGGACGCCCCCGGCCAGGCCCGCGCGCTGCGAGCCGCCTTGCGTCAGGCCGGCGTGCAGCCGCGCGACGTGGGCTATTGCAACGCGCACGGCACGGCCACGCGGATCGGTGACGTGGTCGAGCGCGACGCGCTGGCCGCCGTCTGGGGCATTGACCTCGATCGCCTGCGCGTCAGTTCGACCAAGGCCTTGCACGGCCACCTGCTCGGCGCCGGCGGTGCGCTCGAGGCGCTCGTCACGGTGCTGGCGCTGCAGCGGCGCGAGCTGCCGCCGAATGCGCATTGCGAGGTGGTCGATCCGGCCTGCCAGCTGAACCTGGTGCGCGAGAAGCATGCGACCGCGCCCGGGCTGAAGGCGGCGATCAGCAACTCGTTCGCCTTCGGCGGCACGAACGCGGTGCTGCTGTTCACGCGGGCCTGATTCCTGGCGTCGTGCTCAGTGGTCCGGCACCAGCGCCGAGCGCAAGCTATCGCGCTCGGTCGGGGGCTTGACCATGCTCTCGTCCAGGCGCGCGGCAAGCGCGTCGATGTGTGCACGCATTAGGGCTTCGGCAGCGGCCATGTTCCCCGCTGCGAGTGCGGCGACGATGTGGGCGTGGTCGTCGTTGGACTCCTGCGCCGCCGCCTGCGACTGGTACAGCGCCGATACCAGTGTCGTTCGCGCCGAGAGGTCCACCATCATCGCGGTCAGAAAGCGGTTGCCCAGGCACTCCGCCAGGCAGACGTGGAAGTCTGCGAGCTGAACGCTGCGCGTCGCGGCGTCGGCAGTGGCGATCGCCTTGCGCTCGCTGGCCACGTGCTGGCGCAGCCGGCGGATCACGCTCTGCAGCGGCTTGCCCGCGTCGCGCAGCAAGCCCGTCTCGATGACGCGCCGTGCCGCGTACGTCTCGCGTGCCTCCTCGAACGACGGCTCGACAACGTACCAGCCCATGCGCGAGCGCACCTCGACGAAACCGCGCGCCTGCAACTGCATCAGCGCCTCGCGCGCCAAGGTGCGGCTGACTCCGAAGACATCGGCGAGCTCTTTTTCGCCGAGCCGCTCGCCGGGCTTCAATCGCCGGTTGAGGATCGACTCGACGACACGGTCTGCGATCAAGGTCTTGGACGTCACGCGCTCGCCATGGCGCGGCTCGCGACGCGCGGCCGGATCGTGGCCAGCACGAAGTAGAGAACGCCGCCGATGCCAACCCCGAAGAACCAGCCGTAGGTGCCCCACCACGACGGCAGCAGTTGGGTCAGGTTCGGCAGCACGCTGGAGAACACCGCGCCGACGACGGTGGCGATCAACGCGTTGACATTCCAGCCGCCTTCGTAGCGGTACTCGCCGTTCTCGTGATACAGCGCCTCGACATTGACCTTGCCTTTGGCGATTAGGTAGTAGTCGACCAGGATGATGCCCAACAGCGGCCCCATCGTCGCGCCAATGGCGTTGACGAAGTTTGCGGCGTTGCCCTCCCATGGCGCGAACGGGTACAGCACCAGCGCCACGCCCGCGGCGATGTAGCCGCCCTTCTTGAAGTCGATATGGCGCGGGAACACGTTGGCGAAGTCGAACGCCGGCGAAACGAAGTTCGCCACCACGTTAATGCCCAGCGTCGCGACCGCAAAGCTGACCGCAGCCAACAGCGCGAGGAACCAGCTGTCGAACTTTGCCGAAATCAGCTCGGGGTGCAGCAGCACCTCGCCGTAGACCTTGAACGCCGCGATCGTCGTGATGCCAGCGACCAGCGAGAACAGCAGTAGGTTGACCGGCAGACCCCAGAGGTTGCCCTTGGTGATGGCCGCGCGGTTCTTCGCGTAGCGCGAGAAGTCGCAGAAGTTCAGGTACAGCGCGGCGAAGTAGGTAACCCAGGTGGCGCCCACGGCCATCAGGGCCCAGAACGATCCCGGCTCGCCGGTGATGCCCGCGTCCTTGGTCTTCTCTAGCAGCACGGCCTGCGGAATGCCGTGGTCGAACGAGAAGCCGCCGGCCTTGACGCACAGGCCAATCGCCAGCACCAGCATTGCGACCCAGACCGCAGGGCCGGCCCAGTCCTGGAACTTGCGCACCGTCTCCATGCCGTTTTGGATGATCAGCAACTGCAGGGCCCACACGACCACGTAGCAGATCACCTCAAGGCCGGAGTGGCCGAGAAAGTGCGTGCTCTTGTGAAACTCCATCACCGCGTCGGTGCGCGTAAGCAGCGCGACGATCGCGCCGGACGCCGCGGCCGTCTGCGCGCCGTACCAGAAGCAGGCCACGACGGCCCGTACGAGTGCCGGCAGGTTTGCACCCCAGACGCCGAACGACGCCCGCGCAAGCACCGGGTACGGCACGCCGGTCTTCTCGCCCGCGTAGCCCACCAGCGTCATCAGCGCGAAGATGATGAGCGAGCCCAGGCCGATCGCGACGACGAAGTTGAAGAAGGTGCCGCACAGCAGAAACAGGCTCGCGGCGAGGTAGTAGCCCCATAGGCTGTGCACGTCCGAGGTCCAGACGTTGAAGATGCTGAAGGCGCCCCACTGTCGCTCCCGGGCCGGAGCGAGGTCCTCGTTGTAGAGGCCGGGCGAAGGATTGCGGATGTCCATGGGTATCTCTCCTCGATGTGGTGGGGCACTGGCGGCCCATCTGCCTTTGAAAGAAAAGTACGCCGGGCGCGCGCCTAGCGCAATCTGGTATACAAACAATGTACGCACTTTTGACGCAGTCGATCTGCGGGTTTTCCCGATTCGACCCGGCCGTACCGTGCCTAGCAAATCGCCTGCCGTCCTACGAAATTGCAGGGCCTCTTCCGCGCGACGCGCCCGTTCGCGCCCCGTATGCTGAGGTCGTTGCCGCAGCTTCCTGCAGGGCACTAGGAGTCAATTCATGATGAACAGCGTCAGCCATTTGAACGGGTCCACTGTCACGGCGACCGATGGCGCGATCGGCCACGTCGGCGAAGTCTATTTCGACGATCAGGCGTGGGCCATCCGCTACCTCATCGTCGACACGGGCACCTGGCTGTCGGGCCGCGAGGTGCTGATCTCGCCCTACGCCGTCAAGCACCCGCTTGACGGCGTCAAGAACATCGACGTCGCGTTGACCCGTCAGCAGGTCGAGAAGAGCCCGAACATCGACACGCACCTGCCGGTCTCACGCCGCCACGAACGCGAGTACCTCGACTACTACGCCTACCCGGCCTACTGGGGCGGCGATGCGCTGTGGGCGATGAGCGCGATGCCCCTGGTTCCGCCCGCATTGCAAGCCCCACTGGAAACCCAGGAGCAGCGCGCGCAGATCGAGAAGGACGTGCCAGCCGAAGACGTGCATCTGCGCAGCAGCGCGAACGTGACCGGCTACGACATCCAGGCCAGCGACGACAGCATCGGGCATGTGGCGGACTTCATCTTCGACGACGACTCCTGGGCGATCCGCTACCTGCTGATCGACACGCGCAACTGGTGGCCGGGCGGCAAAAAGGTGCTGGTCGGCACGCACTGGATCGAGAGCATCGACTGGGCCGCCAAGACCGTGAACGTCAAGCTGACGCGCGGGCAAATCCAGAGCAGCCCGCAGTTCGAAGAAGGCGCGCTCATCAACCGCGACTTCGAGCAGCGCCTGCACGACGCCCACGACCGCAGGGGCTACTGGGACTGAAGCAGTCGAAGGCGGTCTCAGCGCCGGCAAACCGCCGCGACCAGATCCGACTGCGTAATGATGCCGACCAGCCGCTGCTCGGCGTCGATGATCGGGATGTGGTGGTGGCCGGTGGCGGCGAACACCGGCACTAGCTCGCTGATCGGCCGGTCAGCGCTCGCGACACGCACACGGCGCGTCATGATCTGGCCGACGACCTCGGCTTTGTCCGAGTGCGACGTGGTCGTGGCGCGGATCATGGCCCGCAGCCGCTGCGCCCAGCCAGCATGCAAATCAAGCTCGGCGCCCCTGAGAAAATCGGCGAGCGTCACGATGCCGACGACGCGCGACGCCCGGTCTACCACTGGCAGCGACTTGATGCCCCTGGCCCGAAGCAGCGCCCAAGCGTCCTGCAACGGCGTGCCGAATTCTGTAGTCACGAGTTTGCGCGACATGATGTCGGCGCAGCGTGTCGCGCCCATCTTGCGCCGGTAGGCTTGCAGCTCGGCCTGCCCCAGCAGGTCCTGCAAGTCGTCGCGGCCGATGTCGAGCACCTGGTTGTAGCGCGCAATCACGGCGTCCAGGTCCGCCTCTTCGAAGTGCGGTGTGGCCGCATCGGACGCGGCCGTCGTGTTTTGCCCATGCGGATAGCGCCGCCGCGTCGCACTGTTGTACGCCACCCCCGCGATCACCAGCACGACCGAGTTCAGCAGCACCGGCACGAGCGCAAAGTGCGGGTCGCTGACCGTGCCCAGTGCCGTCACCAGCGCGCACGCGCCGCCCGGCGGATGCAGGCAGCGCAGTGTGAACATGGCCGCAATCGCCAGGCCTACCGCAAGTGCTGCAACCCACGGCCCACTGCCGAGCGCCAGTACACACCCGATTCCCGCCAGCGCGGACACCGTATTGCCGCCGATCACGGCCCAAGGCTGCGCCATCGGGCTGCCGGGCACGCCGAACACGAGCACTGCACTTGCGCCGATCGGCGCGACCAGCCACGGCAGCGCGCCCGACTGCGGCCCAAACGTGCGGCACAGCAACCCGGTCAGCAGCACGCCGACGGCGGCGCCGATGACGACACGCAGACGTTCGCGCGCATCGACCTTCATGCGCGCTGGCAGCAGGTCGCGCACCCAGGCAGAAGCCGAGCGCCGGGCAGGCGCAGCGCTGGTCGTCGGGTTCGGGATCGGGCTGGCGGACATGAAGGCGCCGCACTATAGCGGTACGGTCACCCAGCATGCGTCGAGTCGATCCGAACGACGCTTGACCGAGGTCAAGTTTTCGAAATCAAAGGCGCTTCGCGCAGCGCGTGGTCGAACTCGTAGTGGTGCTTGCCGTCGGCGCTCCGGATCGACAGCTGGCCGAACAAGCCCGCCAGTTCGTCGGTGCCCGAGTCGGCCAAGACGCTGACGGTCAGTTGCGCCGCACCGCGGTTCATCGAACCGGTGTGCTCAAAGCACGAGGCTGCCGCCGTGGCCGTCCGGCGCGCCGGAGACCCGCTCGATTGCGACATAGCCGGCGCAGCCCTTGACGGCACCACCGGCCGTCAGCATCTCGCCGGTGCCAGTGCGCGTCCCGGTGCGGGTGCGGGTGCGGGTGCCGGTCAGATCGCCGCTGAGGGCCTTGTCGATGCGCATGCGCCCGAGCAAGGCGCCGGCGTTCGCGTCGGCCAGCGCGAGCGGGGACAGCGTGACGTCAAAGAGCTCCGTGGCACGGGTGCTGGCTTGAATTACCCTTTGCAAGTGACCGGTGGCGGACCACCATCCCGGCATCGTCGTGCCGTGGGCCAGGCCTCCGCGACAATGCGCAAATGTCAACGACCTCTCCCCGCACACCCGGGCTCTTCACGCCGCCGAACCCGCGCCATGCCACGCGGCTGCCTGCTCACCTCGGCAAGGAGCAGTTCAACCGCATCCGCCAGGCCGCCTACACGCTGCCGCAGGTCGTCAAGCCGGGCGACTACATCGACGAGCGCAGTGGCGCAGGCTTCGAGGAGCACCTGGACAAGCTCGGCCTCGTGCTGCTGCAAAAGCCGGTGGCCGGCGCGCGACCGAGCCGCTGGATCGAGCCGGCATTGATGGACAGCGCGCTCGCGCATCTGGACGCGGTCGGCACCGGCCCGGCAGTGCGGCCGCTGATGCTGGAGCGCAGTGCGGCGCTCGACGCGATCGGCGTCTCGCGCCGCGCCGGCACGTGGACGCGGCTCATCAGCCACGCGCTGAAACTGTCCGAGCCCGGCTGGCGCGTGCCGGTGTTGTTCCGGGTGCCGGTCGATGCGCTGGCGATCTGGGATTTCTACCGCACCGGCGACACGCCCGCGCTGCTTGGCGCACTCGGCACGCCGCCGCCCTACCCGCACGCGGGCGCATTGACGGCGCAGCTCGAAGCGCTGATCGCGCGCAGCCGCGCCGACAAGCCGCAACATCTCGAATCGCTGCTGCCGCGCCTGCAATCCGAATGCGCGACGCCGCAGCCTTTTGATGAATTGAAGACCGCCTGCACGCGCGCGCAAGACCGCTGGGAACACCAGGTCGCCGAACTCGAGACGCTCGCAGGCCTGAACAGCGAGCTGGCTTTCCAGGGCTACCCCGACACGTTCCCGAAGGCGCGGCATTTGCAGCGCACGGTCACGCTGTACGTCGGTCCGCCCAACAGCGGCAAGACGCATGCCGCGTTCGAGCGCCTGGCGCAGGCGCATGACGGCGCCTACCTCGCGCCCTTGCGCCTACTCGCGCTCGAAGGGCGCGACCGGCTCGTCGCGCGCGGCGTACCGACCTCGCTGCTGACCGGCGAAGAGAATGTGCCGGCCGATGGTGCGCGCGTGGTCAGCAGCACGATCGAGATGGTTGGCACCAACAAGCCGATCGACGTGGCCGTGATCGACGAGGCGCAGATGATCTTCGATCCGTCGCGCGGCTGGGCCTGGACCCAGGCGATCGTCGCGGTGCCAGCCAACGAGGTCATCATCATCTGCTCGGCCTACGCGGTGCCGGCGATCGAGAACCTGCTCGGCCTGTGCGGCGAGCGCTGCACGGTGAAGCATTTCAACCGCAAGCAGCACGTCGAGCTGCTCGCGCACCCGGTGCCGATCGCATCGCTCAAGCTCGGCGACGCCGTCGTTGCGTTCAGCCGCCGCGACGTGCTGATGCTGCGCGACCAGATCGCCGCGAGTGGCCACCCGGTCTCGGTCATCTACGGCGCGCTGCCGCCCGAGGTGCGCCGGCGCGAGGCCGAGCGTTTCGCGCAGGGCGAGTCGCACATCCTGGTCGCGACCGACGCGATCGGCATGGGATTGAACCTGCCGATCCGGCGCGTGCTGTTCAGCACGATGACCAAGTTCGACGGCCAGGACGACCGGCCGCTGAACGAGTCCGAAGTGCACCAGATCGCCGGACGCGCCGGGCGCTTCGGCATCCACGAGGAGGGCTTTGCCGGCGTGCTCAAAGAGGCCGAGCCCGCGGCCGCGCGCATGCTCAAGGAGCTGCTGCACAAGACGCCGCGCGCACCCGATGATTTCAAGGCGCCGGTGGCGCCGAACGGCTGGCACGTCGACACCATCTCGTCGCGCCTGCACAAGACAAAACTGCGAGAGGTATTGGACGTGTTCATGGACCAGCTCAAGCTCGACGACGCGCACTTCGCGGTCGCCGAACTCGAGCAGATGCTCGAACTCGCCGAGCAGCTCGACCGCGTCGCGGCAAAGCTGACGCTCAAGGAGCGCTTCATCTACGCGCAGGCGCCGGTCGACACGCGTACCGAATCGCAGGTGCAGGCCTACCTTGACTGGAGCGGCAGCCATGCGCTCACGGGCAAGGCCGGCTCGCCGTGGTTCCTCGACGACGTCGACGGCCACAGCCGGCTCGACCGCATGGAGCAGGCGCTGCGTGCGTGCACGCTGTGGCTGTGGCTGGACCTGCGCTTTCCCGGCGTGTACGGCCACGTCGAACGCGTGATCGCGCTGCGCGGCAGCCTGAACGACGGGATCGAGCGGCAGCTCAAGGGCAAGCGACCGTTGGCGATGGTGCGGCGCGGTGGGCGGCGCTGAGGGGCCAACCGTTGGCACACCGGTTCTCGCACCGTTGGCCCGCCCTGCGCGGCGGCCTCGCCGCCTTGACCGCTGCCCTGCTGTTCGGTGTCAGCACGCCGCTGGTGCAGCGTTTCGGTACCGGCGTCGGCAGCTTTACGACGGCGGCCCTGCTGTACGCCGGCACGGTATTGATCGGTGCGCTGCTGCGCCGACCGATCGAACGCGAGGCCCGCATTCGGCGCGGCGACGCGTCCCGTCTTGCGCTAATGGCACTGTTCGGCGCAGGCATCGGCCCAGTCGCGCTGGCGTGGGGGCTGCAACGCACCAGCGGGGCAAGCGCCTCGCTGATGCTGACGCTAGAGGCGGTCTTCACGGCGGTCCTGGCGCGTCTGTGGTACCACGAGTCGTTCGACCGGCGCATGGTTCTGGCGATGATCCTGCTGACGCTCGGCGGCATGGTGCTGGTGATCGACCGCGCGCATGCAGGCAGCGCCGGCGCCAACCAGATGCTCGGCTTGCTGGCCGTGATGGCGGCCACGGCCGCCTGGGGCGTGGACAATACCTTGTCGCGCGGCGTAGCCGAGCGCGACCCGGGGCAGGTCGTGATGCTCAAGGGGGCGCTCGGAGCCGTCGCGACGACGGCTCTGGCGTTCGCCCTCGGCGAGCCGATACCGTCGGCGTGGCCAGCCCTTGCTCTGCTCGCGGTTGGTGCGACCGGCTACGGATTGAGCCTACGCTTTTACCTGCTGGCACAGCGTGCTTTTGGCGCTGCACGGACCGGCTCGGTGTTCGCGTTCGCCCCCTTCGTCGGCGCCCTGCTGGCGTTCCTGCTCGGCGAACGCAGCGGCAGCGCTGGGATGCTGGCCGGCGCCGTGCTGATGGCCTCGGGCATCGTGCTCCACCTCGCGGAGCGCCACGGGCATGAGCACGACCACGACGCTTCGGAACACGAACATGCCCACCGCCACGACGACGAGCACCACACGCATCGTCATGTTCCGCTACCCGCCGGACCGCACAGCCACCTGCACCGTCACGAGGCGATGCGGCATACGCACCCGCATGTGCCGGACGAGCATCACGGCCATCGGCACTGAAGCCACCGCCAGCGACGATGACCGTCGCCGTGGGATGAGCCTGGCAGCGCACTTCGGCCTTCAGTTCGGCCCGCCGCTGCCGATACCCTGAACGACGAAGCTCCGGGAAATCCATCGTGACGCCCTCCACCCAGACCGACAACACATTCCGCACGGCCAACCCCCATGCCTTGGCCACGATCCTGGAAGCCAGCGAGACCAAAAGCATCATCGCGGCGACCGACATTTTCGATATTTCGGGCACCAAGCTGTGGGCCGCCAACCAACCGGTATCGGCGTCGCTGCAGCGCAAGTTGCTTGACCGCCAGCTTCGCGAACCACTCGAAAGCTGCCTGATCGCCGAGGACGGCGTGACGCCGGCAACGCTCGTGCAGTCGTTGCACGCTCTGGTGCAGAGCGAGTCGCCGCTCGCACCAATGCTGCGACCGCATGCCGCAAGGCTGGCGCGCGAGGCGGGGCAGCTGCCTCTGCACCCGGTTGCGCAACTCCTGCTGACCGCGGCGCAAACGGCGCGCTCGCAAACCTTCGACCATGCCGTGGCGGCGATGGCGCTCAACGGCGCGTTGATGGCGGGCAACGGTGGCGACACACCCGAGATCCGGCTGGCGATGCTGTGCGGCCTGCTGCACGATCTGGGCGAGATGTACATCGATCCGCGCTACGGGGAGGCCGAGGCCGACCGCGACCTGGATTTCATCAGTTACCAGCAACTGGTGGTGCACCCGCATGTCGGGTACTTGCTGGTCGCCCAGCTGACCAACTACCCCGGCGTCGTGTCGCGCGCGATTGCCGAGCACCACGAGCGGCTGGACGGCTCGGGCTACCCGCATGCATTGCAAGGCGACAAGATGTCGCCGCTGGGCCGGTTGCTATCCGTGACCGAGGCTTCGCTCAACGCGGTGCGCGGCCCGTACGATCACTTGCTGCACGCCAGCGTCGCATTGCGTGCCGTGCCTGGCGAATTCGACCTGAACTGGGTAGGCAAGATCAGCCAGGCCGCGTGCGCACAACCGCCGCAGAAGGCGGTGATGGAGTCCGCCGACATCCAGGCCCGACTGGGTGCACTAAGCGACGTGCTGACGGCCGCCGAGTCCAATGTGTCGCAACTCGCGGCACGTGCCGAGCTGCCGGCGCTGAAGAGCGCCCTCGACCTTTCCGGATTCCTGCTCGGGCGCCTGCGTGCCGGCTGGAACGAGAGCGGCATGTGGAACCCGCGCGCGATGGCAAGCCCCGATGCTGCCGAGGTCGAAGCGATGGAAGACGAGATCTACTTCCGGCTGCGCGGCGTGCAGCGAGCGACCTTGCTTATCGCGGGCCAGCTGCCGCCGCCGGAAGCCGCTGCGCTTGGCGCCCTGTGCGACTCGCTGGCAATGGGCTGAGCTGGGGTATTCGCCGAGCTGCACCACCCCAGACCGCGTGGAATGATCGGGCATGTCTCTGACGCCCGAAGACCTGCATCGAATCGCCGAACGCACGCTGGCACACTATGACCGCAGTGCCCAGGCGTTCTGGGAAGGCACGCGCGAGCACGACGTGAGCCAAAACATCGCTGCGCTGCTGGACAACATCCGCGTGCCGCCACCGTTCGATCTGCTGGACTTGGGCTGCGGGCCGGGCCGCGACCTCAGGACCTTCACGGCTCTCGGGCATCGTGCGACAGGACTGGAGGGCTCACCCCAGCTTGCCGCGATGGCACGCACGAACAGCGGATGCGAAGTGCTCGAACAGAGCTTTCTGGAGCTGGACCTACCGAGCGGCCGCTTCGACGGCGTGTTCGCCAACGCGGTGCTATTCCACGTCCCCGGCCAGGAGCTGCCACGAGTTCTGCGCGAATTGCACATGAGCTTGAAGCCCGCAGGCGTGCTGTTCAGCTCGAACCCGCGAGGCACCGGTCAGGAAGGCTGGAACGGAGAACGCTACGGCGCCTTCCACGATTGGCCCTCCTGGCAGGACCACGTGGGCGCGGCCGGGTTCGTGGAGCTGGCCCACTTCTATCGTCCAACGAACGCGCCGTTCGAGCAGCAGAACTGGCTCGCCAGCGTGTGGCGAAAGCCGATAGGCTGAGCTCGGCGCAGGAACATGATTGCCAGCACGAGCAGCGTGCCGGCCATCAGCAGGTTGAACGCGCGCTGACCGCGCGGATCGCTCAGGCAGCAACGAATCGCCATGCCCAACAAAGCCCATGCGAGATGCACGGGAAGCCGATCTCCGGGCCGACGGACACGACCAGCGCCCCGAGCGGCGCGCCCATGCCCGCCGGCAGGAACACCGATGCGAGCGTGATCGCCTTGACCCAGCTCTTGGGGTTGAGTGCCTAGAACGCCGCGCTTTGCACGAACGAGACGGGCCGCGGCATCTGCGCCTCGCAGACCGAGGCGCCGGTGAGCTTCCAGGCCAGGAACAACAGGTACATGGCGCCGGCCACGTGCAGCGTCGCCTTCAGCATCGGCAAGGCGACGAACAGTGCTCCCAGACCCAGGCAGGTGACGTAGGTCTGGACGAAGCCACCGGCATTGATGTCCAGGATCTGCAGCAGCGTACCGCGGTAACCGAAGTTCGCACCCGACGCCGTGAGCATGACGTTGTTGGGGCTAGGCGTACTGGACATCACGAAGCAATACCTCATCAAAGGCAGCAGTTGCGTCATCTCCGCAAGACTCTAGGCTGGGGGCACGAAGGCGCGAGCGTACGGAAGGGCTGCGTGCCCGCCAAGACACAGACGCGCTGTTTTTCCGACCGCATCTGTCCCGGTCACCCGCGACAATCGGCGCCACGTCACACCATTGGAGCCTGCCATGACGATCCTCGTAGCCCGCGACCGGGCGCACAAGATGAAGCACACCGTCCGGGTGCGTCAACATGCATTTGCCATCGACGAACCTGACGCCAATGGTGGCGAGGACGAAGGCTTTACGCCACATGATGTCTACGACAGCGCGCTAGGCGCCTGCAAGGCGATGACGGTGCTGTGGTACGCGCAACGCAAGCAGATTCCCATCGACGACATTCAGGTCGCCGTCGATCGCGACGACAGCGAAGAACGCCAGGGCATCTATCGCCTGCGCGTGACGCTGAACCTGGGAGGCGCGCTGACCGATGCGCAGCGCCAGGAGCTGCTGGCCGTTGCCAACAAGTGTCCGGTCCACAAGCTGATGACCCTGGCCACGACGGAGATCCACACCGAGCTCGCGCCGGCCGCAGGATGAGCGCGCGACAGTCCGCCCATCACCCCGCCTGCGCGTAGGCCTCCCGCGCCGCCCACGCGGCGAGATCACTCGCCGCAGTCATCGGCGCGCGAACCGTCGGACCGCTGTGGCCCAAGGTGGCGAGTACCGCCTTCACCGGGCCGGGATTGGGTTCGGCGAACAGCGTGTCGATCATGGGTCACGGCCTCGTACAGTGCGACGAAACGCTGCGGGTGCAGGTGCGCACTTGCGGCAATCGCGCCGCTGCCGCCCTGGCACAAAGTGGTGAAGATCTGGTGGTCTTCGCCCGCGAGCACGTTGAGTCGCCCGTCGGCGATCAGCGCCTGGGTCTTGCGGGCCTCGCCGCCGCAATCCTTGACGGCGCGGATGCCAGGGATCTGCGCGAGCCTGCGCAGCGCTGATAGGTTCAGCGCGACGCCGGTGCGGTACCGGATGTCGTAGACCAGCACCGCGTGAGCGGCCGCCTCGGCCACCCTCGCGTAGAAATCGATCACGCCCTGCTAAGAGGGGGCGCGGTCGCGGCAAGCGTCGGACCGAGAGCCGGGCGTCGCGTGGGGTGGTCGTGCTGCAAGCGCACGCGCCAGTGTAGCGCGAGGGCGCAAGCCAGGCGACGCCGCTCGCGACCCCCGTGTAAGCTCAGCCTGGGCCAGGACCCAAGAACGAGGAACTGCATGCTGAAGAAGATCGTCCCGATGGCCGCGATCCTGGCCAGCCTGCTGACGCTCGGCGGCTGCGCGACGGAGTCCGCGAAGCCGATGCCGCAGCCAAGCTTGTATCAGCGCCTTGGCGGTCGGCAGGCGATCGACGCGGTGGTAAGCGATGCGATCGGCAACATCTCTGCCGATGCGCGCATCAACCAGCGCTTCGCCGGCATCGGCGGTACGCAGCTGAACAAGAACCTCGTCGACCTGCTTTGCGCCCGCAGCGGTGGTCCCTGCATCTACACGGGTCTGGACATGTCGGCCGCGCACGAAGGAATGAACATACGCAATGACGAATTCGATGCGCTTGTCCAGGACATGGTCAAGTCGCTCGACCGGTTCAAGGTGCCGGCGCGCGAGAAGGGCGAAGTGTTGTTCATCCTGGGCAAGATGAAGAACGCAGTCATCGGGCACTGAAACGCGTGCGCGTGCGCGCCGCGACTTCGTCGTACCAGTACGCCGCGCGGATGTCGCTCGCGGTCAGCTCTGACCAGGTGCGTGCGCAGGCATCGACGAGCGCTTCGGCCCGGCCCCTGGCCAGCCAAGCGTTGGCCAGGGAATCAAGCCGCGCATGATGCAGCGAACCAAGCCACAGCGCGCGGTCGATCTCGTGCGTCATGGGCACGACCTGCGCATCGGCCTGAACCACGAGCACCGGCGCGACGTCGATCAGGCGCGTGACCGGCCGCGCCGGCACGAGATGGTGGCGGAATGCGCGCAGCTGCTCCAGGCTCAGCGCATCGAGGTGCACAACGACGCCCAGTTCATCGCCGAGCCGTTTCGCTTCGAGCAAGGCCGCGAAGAGCTCGAGCTCGTCGGGCCGCGCGCCGGGCAGCATCTCGGCGGCCCGGCCATGCAGGGTCAGCGGATGCACCTGCACGCTGCGTGCGCCCTCCTTCGCCGCCAGCCGCACGACGAACTCGAGGCTGTCGACGTTGTGCAGCGTGAGCGTGAAGATCAGTCCGAACGGCACGCCGGAGGCACGTACCACCGCCATGTTTGCCAGCGTGCGGGCGAACGCGCCATCATGGCGGCGGATCGCATCGTGCTCCGACGGCGTGCCGTCGATGGAGATCGCGGCCACGTCGATCAGCGGCGCGATTGCGCGCCAGCGCGCCGGCGTGGCGAGCATGCCGTTGGTGGTGATCGTCGTCAGCAGGCCCAGTGCCCGCGCATGCGCGAGCAACTCGACCAGCCCCTTGTAGAGCAGCGGTTCGCCACCCGACACCGCGAGCTGGCGGTAGCCCAGTTCGACGGCATCGGTCAGGCAAGTGGCGAGGATGTCGAGGCCGAGAGACTCCTGCGCCTCGGGGCCAGACAAGGTGTAGCAGTGGGCGCAGGCGAGGTTGCAGCGTCGCGTCGGGTGCAGTTGCACGACCGGCGCGACACCTGTAGGGCTGCTACTGCCCACGCGCCAGCGCGCCGACTGGCATCGCGCCGGGCAGGTCGCGAATCCCGGTGACGTCACCGCCCACGTGGCCGAAATCAAGCTCGACGCGCAGCAGATCGGGGAACGGCGTGCCGTCGATCAGGATCCGCGGCGGGCGCACAACGCCGCCGTGCACGCGATGCCACTTGAGCCAGAACAGGATGTCGTTTCCGCATTGCGGCACGTCGTCGCCTTCGTAACTGAGACCGATGCGCACACCGGTCGCGTTGTTGCCACCGACAACCGTCGCACCGGTCAGTTTCGCGGGCGATTTGTCGAGCGCCGTGGCAATCTCACGCACCGATTCTTCGGTGAGCAGGCGCGCATTCCATGCGCCGAGCAGCTTTTCAGATCCACGCTTGTCTTGATGAGCCATGTTGCCTCCTTGGGGTGGACTCGACCGCGCGGATGCGCGGCTGTCGCCCATCCAAGTTAGGCGACGCCAAGGCGAATGCAACTTTGCAACTAGGGGGCGCCGGGCGTCACGGCGAAGGAGTTGGCGTTGTCGCTGCGATGGGTGCCATGCAAGATGCCGTCTCCCGTCGCCGGTTCGTGGCCTGGGCCGGTGCGTGCTTCCTGCCGATCGCCAGTGGCTGCGCGACGCGCGCTGCACAGTTGACCGTCGCGGCGCTCTCACCCACCGGTCGCCTGCGCGCATCGATCAACCTGGGCAACCCGATCCTGACGAACCGCGACCCGGCCACGGGTCAGGCCGTCGGTGTCTCGGTCGATCTTGCACGTGCGCTGGCCGGGCAACTGGGCGTGGACGTCGAGCTGCTGGTCGTCGACGCGGTGGGCAAGTCGGTGGCAGCGGTGAAGTCCGGCCACGCCGACGTCGGCTTCTTTGCGATCGACCCACTGCGCAACGACGGCATCCGCTTCACCGCGCCCTATATGCTGATCTCGGCTTGGTCTGGTACACGCGCGGCGCGGCGCAGTTCACCGAACTCGACGTGATCGAGTACACCGCGTTGACGGTACTGGCGTCGTGGCCCGTACTGCTGATGGGTGCCGTGCTCGCGACCGCGTTCGGCTGGGCCAGCGCGCCGGGCGCAGACGACCTGATCGTGTCGTGGCACGCGCTGCTGTACGTCGGCCTGGTGTCCTCGGCGGTGTCGATCCTAGCCTTCAACCACGGCGCGCGCACGTTGGGTACAGTGACCGCCACCGCGTTCCTGAACCTCGTGCCGGTGTCGGCGCTGCTTTTGAGCATCGCACTCGGCAAACCACCGTCGGTGAAAGAACCGGTGGGCACGGCGATGGTGATCGCCGCCCTTGTGATCCACACCGCGACAAGCCGTGTCGGCACGGTGCATGGCGCGGCGGTCACTGCACGCGCAACGGGTAGGCTTCGGGGTCCGTCCCATCCCAGGAGCTCCCATGCCTATCGAACCGCTACCGCTGAACGCCGCGGCAATCCAGACACTGAGCCAGGTCGCCACCGCGACGATTACGACCGTGCTGCTGAAGAAAGGCCTGCGTAACGTCTGGCTGCGCGGCACGCGGCCGCTCGCCGCGAATCAGCCGCGCCTCGTCGGCCGTGCGTTCACGCTGCGCTTCGTGCCGGCGCGCGAAGACCTGGCCACACCGGCGTCGTGGGGCGCGCCGATCTCCACACGTGCCGCGATCGAGGCGATGCCCGCAGGCTGCATCGCCGTCGTCGGCGCCCTCGGCGTCACCGACGCTGGTATCTTCGGCGACATCCTGTGCGCTCGAATGAAGAAGCGCGGCGTTGCCGGCCTCGTCAGCGACGGCGTGGTGCGCGATCTGGCTGGCGTGCTCGGTACCGGGTTGCCGGTGTGGTGCCAGGGCACGGCCGCGCCGGCCTCGGTGACGGGCCTGACATTCGTCGGCTGGCAGGAGGCCATCGCCTGCGGCGGCGTCGCGGTGTTTCCGAACGACGTGATCGTGGTCGACGACGACGGAGCGGTGCTGATCCCGGCCGCGCTGCTCGACGACGTGATCGCGGCCAGCGTCGAGCAGGAGCGACTCGAGGGCTGGATCATGGGTCAGGTCGAGCAAGGCGTGCCGCTGCCCGGGCTGTACCCGCCGAACGAAGAGAACGCCGCGCGCTACCAGGCCTGGGCGAAGGGAAATGCGGCATGAGCGCCACCATGCACACCATCCCCGTCGAGCGGCTGCGCGCCGCGGTGCACGAGCTGATGCTCGGCTTTGGCAGCGCGCCGCGCGAGATCGAACTCGTCGCCGACAACCTGATCCAGGCCAACCTCACCGGCCACGATTCGCACGGCGTCGGCATGCTGCCGCGCTATGCGAGCGCGCACCTCGAAGGCGGCCTCAAAGCCAACGCGCATGTACACACCCGGCTCGACACCGGCACGCTGCTCGCGCTCGATGGCCAGGCCGGCTTCGGCCAGGTGATCGGACACGAGGCGATGGAACTAGGCATCGCGCGTGCCAAGGCGCACGGCAGCTGCATCGTCGCACTCGCCAACTCGCACCACCTGTGCCGCATCGGCGCATGGGCCGAGATGGCGGTCGACCAAGGCCTGATTTCGATGCACTTCGTCAACGTGATCGCGCGGCCCATCGTCGCGCCTTGGGGTGGCCGAGACGGGCGCTTCGGCACCAACCCGTTCGCCGTCGGCATCCCGGTGCCGGGGCGCGCACCGGTGATCCTGGACCTGGCCACCAGCGTGATCGCACAGGGCAAGACGCGCGTCGCGCACAATAAAGGCGAGTCGCTCGCGCCAGGCCAGTTGCTCGACGATCGCGGCGAGCCCACGACCGACCCGAAGTACGGCGTTGTCGAACCGATAGGCGCGCTGCCCACCTTCGGCGAGCACAAGGGCTTTGGCCTCGCGCTCGTGTGCGAGCTGCTTGGCGGCGCACTCGCCGGTGGTCTCGCGACGCATGGTGCCGCGGACGGCAAGCAGCGCGTGCTCAACGGCATGCTGACCGTGCTGTTCGACCCGCAGCGCCTGGGCGACGCGGCGGTCTACTTGGCCGAGATGAAGGCCTTCCTGGACTGGGTCGTGGCCTCACCACCGCAAGCCGGCACCGACCGCGTGCGCGTCGCCGGCGAACCGGAGCGCGAGTCGCGTGCACGGCGGCTCGCGCAAGGCATCCCGGTCGATGCGACGACCTGGAACGAACTCCTCGCCGCGGCGACCAAGCTCGGACGCGATCCTTCGAGAATCAACGCGCTGGCAGGCCTGGCGGCGTAGCCGATTCGCGCGCGGCGTCGGCCTCGGGGTCGACTTCTTCCTCTGCATAGGCACGCCCGCCCGCGCGCCAGCGCCGAGCGCTCGCGTCGCAGCTGGAACAGCGGGTAGATCATCTCGACGAACCAGCGCTCCTTGCCGAAGATGAGGTCGTCCTGCAGGCCGACCTTCTCGGGGTAGCGGCGCGTGATCTTCGCACTGCCGAACAGCAGGTCCCAGACGAACAGCAGGTCGCCGAAGTTGCCTTTGTAATGGGCGATGCCGTCATCGTTGGTAAGCGCGTGGTGCGCCCAGTGCGTGGCCGGCATCGACACGGTGCGTTCGAGCACCCAGGCGAGCGGGCGAAGCCACTTCACGCGGTACAGCGGCTCGTCCCAGCGTACCGCACTGTGCGCGCCCAAGATTACCGTCAGCTTCACGACGGTATCGAACGACGGGCCGCCGATCCCGCAGGAGCTGCACGAGCGCATCTTCGAACGCTGCTTCCGCGTCGACGAGCCGCGCGCCGGCTGTGCCGCGGGCTCGGGCCTGGGCCTCGCAATCGTCAAGTCCATCATGGACCTGCACGACGGCACCGCCACGGTGATCAGCGGACTGGGGCGACGCACGATGTTCCGGCTGTGGTTTCCGGGACCGGCACGGGCGGCGGTAACGAGCTAAGCCGGGGGCGCGCAGACACCCGCGGTGCTGGGTTGGTATGCCCATGATCACGGGAAGGTCCGCACGCAAGAGTTGGGTCTACCCCTGCTCAAGAAGCAGATCGCACCTATGGTCGCCATCCCCGAGTTTGTTTAATCTTGTGACAAGGTAATACAGGTCGAAACAAGGACCGAGCGCCCATTCAGGGAGAACCGTCATGGGGATTTCGTCGAACCGGCTAGCGTTCCTCGTGTCTTTCTGTGTGGCCTTGTGCTCTGCAATTGGCGACGCCAGAGCGGTGCCGAGCTTTGCTCGCCAGACCGGATTGGAGTGCGTCGCATGTCACCTCAGCTGGCCTGAACTGACCACGGTCGGCCGCCAGTTCAAGTTGGGCGGGTACACGTTGATCAAGCCGGTGGTCAGTGGCGACCGTCCCTTGATTTCGTTCGACAGTGACGGAAATCCTCCGCTCATACCGTTGGCCGGCTTCATACAAGCAGCGGTGTCACATACGGCGAACACCGGCACTGCCGGGACTGACGGGAGCAACTTTCCCAAGCAGAACGCTCTGGCGCTACAACAGCTCAGCGTGTTTCTTGCCGGGCGAATATCCGAGCACGCAGGTGGCTTCGTGCAGTGGACGTATGACGGCATTGCCCACCATAGCTCGATCGACAACACGGATTTGCGACTCGCCGATCGGTACAAGAACGACAGCTTGGATGTGATGTACGGGCTGAGCCTGACGAACAACCCCGCCATGTCCGACATCTACAACACGACGCCGGTCTGGGGCTTCCCATTCACCGGTTCGGCTGTGGCGCCGACGCCGGCCGCGTCCACGTTGATCGAGGGGGGACTGGCACAGCAGGTGGCGGGCTTGACGGCGTATTCGATGTGGAATCGAACGCTCTATGCCGAGCTTGGTGGCTATCGCACCGCCAGCGGCGCGCTCTCGGTCTTCCGTGCCGGCATCGATCCGAGCGGGGCAGCCGTTCTCGACGGCATCGCCCCCTACTGGCGCCTGGCCCTGCAGCATGAGTGGGACGAGGGCACGCAATCGGCCATGGTGGGCACGTTCGGTCTGACCGCGAAGAAGTACCCCGACCCGACCGCGCCGACAGGTCCGACGGACAGATTTCGCGACGTGGGTGTCGACGCTCAATACCAGTACGTCACCGACGCGCATCGCTTCAGCGGACAAGTCGCCTACATCCGGGAGAACCAGAATCTGAACGGCACCTTCGCGGGTGGCGGGTCGCAGAACGTCAACAACCGGCTCAACAGCCTGAATTCAAAGCTGACGTACTACTACCAGACCAAGTACGGCGCCAGCCTGGGCTATCAGCGCACTCAGGGAAGCTCCGACGCGGGGCTCTACACGACCGGACAAGCCGTCAGCGGCAGCGCGTCTGGCAGCCCGAACAGCTCGGCGGTCATCCTCGAACTGAATTGGCTGCCCTGGCGCGACCGGCGCTTCACGTTGCAGTACACGTCCTATCAGAAGTTCAACGGAGCTAAGACCGACTACGACGGCTTCGGTCGAAACGCGAAGGACAACAACACCTTGTATTTCCTGATGTGGTTCCCGCTTTGAGCGTTAGACGTGAGCGGGTGGGTGGCGTGTACGTCGGAAGGGAGAACTTACATGGGCGGGCAAGAGGAACGCGTGACACGTCGCCTTGGACTGATACGAGGCGCGAATCTGATGATCGGCGTGGCGGTGATCATCGGGGCCGGCAAGCCAGGCTCGGCCGCAGCGAGCAAGGCCGACAAGCGAGACTTCGCCTACCAAGACAAACCGAAGGACGGCAAGAGCTGCTCGGGTTGCCGATTGTTTGCATCCCGCGAGGACGGCAAGGGGCAATGTGCCATTGTCGACGGCGTCGTGTCGCCCAACGGATGGTGCATGGCCTTTTCGGCGCGCTAAGGCACGTAGCCATCGGTGATGAGTCTTCAGGAGCGCGATCACATCGGCGACGTCGCCGTCGGTCAGTGCTGGCGGGCCGCCGCGCTGCCGATCGAACGGCGCGTCTGAGGTTGGCGCGATAGGCTTCGGGCAGGTCGTCAAACGCATCGACACGGGCCACCGCGGTCGTGCCGATAGAACATGCCGGGATGCGTGTCGCCGCGGGCTTAGAACTTCAGCTCGTCCTCG
>JANYBE010000079.1 GCA_025360945.1 Rhizobacter sp.
CCTTGTGCGTGATGTGCCATCTGACCGGCTTCGCGGGCCAGAACGAGATCCCCCGTGTCGCCGGTCAGCACTACGAGTACATCGTCAAGCAGCTCACCGATTTCAAGGCGCGCACGCGCACCAACGATGCCGGCAACATGACCAGCGTGGCCAGCACGCTGGGACCGCAAGACATTGAAAACCTCGCGCACTACCTCGTTGGTCTCTGAGGCTGCGGCGCGGCGATCGTCTCAGGTCGCACCTGGTGGCTTGATCACCGTAGTGAGTATTGCAAGCCAATCCACGCGCCTCGTGGCGCGGCGTATCCCCGAAACTGCTCGGCGCGTGGATTTGTCGGATCGAAGCTTTGGCTAGGCCCGGTGAACAGGTTGTCGCCCAGCGTCCCGAAGTTGGCGTAACGTCTGTCGAACAGATTGTTGACGCGTGCGAAGACCTGCAGACCGCTGTTGACCTGGTACCGCGAATCGACATTCAGCGCCCCGAAGCCAGGCACACGCCCGTACCTGTCGACGTTGTTCTCGTCGCCGCGCGCGTAGACGCTGCCGGCAATCAGCAAGTTGGCGGCTACGCTCCAGCCAGGCGCAGGGTTGGTCTCCGCGCGCAACTTGAACGAGTGGCGCGGGACAGATGATATTCGGTCGCCACTGCGCACGGCGATCGCCCCGTTGGTGTCGGCGGACGAGTTGTTCGGGCTGTTTTCAGCGAATGCTGCCTGGTAGGTCGCATCGATGAAGCTGTAGTGCAGCGTGAGGGCCACTGGGCCGACGCGAGTGCTCCCGCCCACTTCGATACCCTGGCGCCGAGTCGCACCGACGTTCTGAAAATAGCCTGCGTTGACCGACACGCCATTACTGCTGACGAACTGCAGATCATCGCGCAGATCGGTACGAAACACGGCGGCACTCCATGTCGTGTCACGCTCGATTTGCCCGCGTGCGCCAAGCTCAATCGTCCGGGAAATAACCGGCTTCAGCGCTGGGTCGGATATGAAACTGTTGGGCAGCTGACAGGGGGCGTTGGGGTCGGCACAAGACAGCTCGATGGCCGTAGGTGCGCGCATACCTTCGTTGTAGCTCGCATAGATGGTCAATGCGCCACCTGGATTGAAATTCAACCCGACCGCAGGGTTAAAGCGAGTGAAGTGATGGGATCCATTGAGGTCGGGAGCCGCACCGCTACGGTCGGCGATGCTCACGTCGGCTCGGTTGAAACGCCCCGCAAGCGTTAGCGTCCAACTTTGGGCGAGATCTAGAGAGTCGGACAAGTAGGCGCCAAGATAGCGCGTGGTCGAGTTCGCATCGGTCACGGCCGCCTCGGAAGAGATGCCGACTGAGCCGCGATCGGGGGCGAAGGTCGCGTCCTGCGCGGTGTGAGTAAAGTGGGTGCGCCCCTGATCGATACTCGCACCCAGCGAGAGCTTGTTGGGCCACCCGAGCAGTACGCCGTTGTGCCCGAGCTGCAATCCAAAGCCGTCACTGCGCTGGTCGATCAGCTGTCGGTCGTTGGTGGCCTGCACTGGATCGGCGGCGCTGAATCCGGGATTCACATTGCTGCTCAGGCTGTGGCTGGTGTATTGGCGCACGTAGGCGTTTCCGCTGAGCACCAACTCGGCCGACAAGGCCCGGCTGGCCTTGACCGACACCAGCCCAGCCTGATTGCGGTTCTCGTCGGGGTAGGTATAGGCTTGGCGCGGGTCGTCAAAGCTGAGCGGGATCGTCTGCGTACCTTGCAACACGTTGTTGGCACCACTGAGCGTGAGGTCGAGGTCGGTGTCGTTGTCATGCCAACCGAACTTGGCAAACAACTGTCGAACGCGACTCGAGTTGTGCTGCGCCCAGCCACGTTCGATGGCATTGTTGCCGGTCAGAAACCAGTCCCATTGACCACTCTGGCCGCCCGTTTCAAACGCCAGCGTGCGGCGGCCGAACGAGCCGCCCGATATCGTGATCGAACCGCCAGGCCCGCCGGGATACTCGCGTGCGCCGCTCTTGGTGTACAGCGCAATCGCGCCGCCAAGAGTGTTCAGCCCGAACGCCGGGTTAGAGCCTGGAATCACCTGAATGCTGGCAATCGCCGACTGCGGAATCAGGTCCCAGTTCACCGCGTCGCCGAAAGGTTCGTTGATTCGCATGCCGTCGAGGAATACCGAGAGACCTTGCGGTGTCCCCAGCAGCGGCGAGGCCGTGAAGCCGCGCACGTTGATGTCGGGCTGATATGGGTTGCCCTGAGCGGCGTTGACGCTCAGCCCGGTGACGTTCTGCTCCAGGAACTCGGTCAAGTTGCCATTGCGTTGCCGAAGCACGTCGCGGCCGCTATAGACCTGAACGTTGGCAGGTATCTTGGACGCCGCCACGCCCGAGCCCGGCAGCGGGGTCGTGCCAATGATTTGGACGCGCTCCAGCTGAAGCACTTCGGCCGAGTTCTGCGCCAAGCTGTTTGCGCATGCCAACACGCACGCGAAGCCGGCGAAATTGCGGAGCACTTCTAACGCCTGATCAGCGGATCGCGACGCCCCAAGGAAGCTTACCCACGGCGATGTCGGCGAGCCTCACCTGCCTGACCGTATCGATTACCGTGACGACCCCGGAGCGCCCGCATGCCACATAGAGCTTGGTGCCATCGGGGGTCAGTGCCATATTCCAGGGTCGCTGGCCGACGGGGATCGTGGCCACGATGCTGGACGATCCCACATCGAGCACGGACACGCTCGCGTCGCCGCCATTGGACACATAGACGTGCTTGCCATCGGGATGCACTGCAACTCCGTTGCTGCGCAGCCCGGCCTTGATCTTGGAAATCACCTTGAAGTTGACTGCGTCCAGCACATAGAGTTCGTTGGCGTTCTCGGCAGCCACGTAAGCAGTGCGGCTGTCGGGCGAGAAACCAATGCCGCGCGGGCGTGCGCCTACAGCAATCTGTGCCACTTCGGCTCGCTTGGCGAAGTCGATCACATCCACCGCCTCACCCTCTTCGGCGCTCACGAATACATACTTGCCGTCCGGGCTGAACACAGCATGCTCCGGGTTCTTTCCGCGGACACGCACGACAAAGGCGACAAGCCTGCTCCGAGTGTCGACGAACACCACGTCGTTGCTTTCCTCCACTGCAGCCGCGACCCATCGGCCGTCGGCAGATATGCCTACGCCTTCGGGTGATTCACCCAGCGCAATGCTGCCACTTGGCTTGCGCGCCAGAAGGTCGACTACCACAAGCTGATTGTTGGGCTGATCGCTTACGTAGGCGACGCGACCGTCGACGCTGATAACCGTGCCGCGCGGCTTCTTGCCGACCGGGATTTCGGCCACGACGTTGTCCGTGGCAGTGTCGATGACGCTCAGGGTGGCGGAACCTTCATTGGGTACATAAGCGAACGGCGCGGCCAGCGCGGCGACGGGCAGATTCATTGCAAAAAAATGTGCTGCAAGAAGAAGTGCTTTTGACATGGGGGCTCCGGTGGCAAGCAATTGGAACAAAATTGGGGAAATAGCACAGGTGCGCCTCAGGCCGACGCACTCGGCCACATCCGCGTCATTTCGCTGTCGTGATCGATCCAGCGGTGCTTGATCGCAGCGGCTACGTGCAGGATGATGAGCCCGCAGAATGCCCACGCGATCGCGATGTGCAGCCCGTTGAAGAAGGTATAAACCGCGGGCAGATCGGGTCCCCAGGCGCGCCAGGTGGAGCCAAAGAATTTGATCCCGTGCTTGCTGAAGTTGGACGCCACGTAGCCCGACAGCGGCTGCGCAATCATGCAGACGTACAACGCACGGTGGCTCACCCGTGCAGCGCGTTGCTGCCAGATCGGCATCGAGCCGGGCCAGGCGGGCGGGCGGTGCCGCAGGCGCCACGCGAGGCGGGCGACAATCAATACTCCAAGGACTATCCCGACAGACTTGTGCAGGTTGATGGTGGTTGCGCGCGCCGGTGTACCGCGCGGCGCGATGTCGTCGAGCAAGAAGCCGAAGGCGATCTGCGCCAGCAGTGCGAGGCCGATCATCCAGTGCAGTGCGATCGCGACGCGACCGTAGCGGGCAACGTATGCTGATGATGTAGTGTTCATGGCTGCGGGCTCAGATGAAGGGGCTGAAGTTGAAGCGCTCCACATGATGTGCAGTTGAGCCGTATCAGACAAGCGATTCAACGTGCAAATGGTGCGATCGTTTGACTGCTCGTTACGTACTGGGGCCATCTCGCAGCCGCGCTGGACTGACGGAGTCTTGCAGAACCGTTTGAGCGAATCCACTTGCGCTAGTTCTTGCGGGAAGCTCCGCGGAATCCCGTGTGTCCGGGTTGGAAGCCGATTGGGGGGTGCGGGGTAGTCCTCTCGCTTCGGCGCCCACACCCGTACGTGTAGGTGACGACCGACCGGGAGTAGTCAAACTCGATGCGCTCGAACACGCGGCCCAAAAGTGCCTTTAGTGCCAACCTTACGTCTCTGCGCTCCTGCGGCTGCAAATTCTTGTCCGCGAGAAGCACACACAGCCGCTGTGCGTCGGTAACCGCATCGGGTCGCTTTGCAAGTGCGTGCGCCTGAGTGGATGTCCGGATGTCGGCGCGCAACCTGACGATCTCCCGATTCACTTCCTCAATCTCAGCCGACCTGCTCTTCGAAATCTTCCTCGTCAGCGCTAGATGTACGAGCCGATCTCGCTCGACCCGCCGTTGCGCCAGCTCCCCGCTTAGTTGAGCCACTGCCTGGGTCCTACGGCTGTTGACTGCAGCCTGGGTCGGAGGAATGTCTGTTTCCCTCAGCTCATCCAGCAACGACTTTTCAGCCCAGCTGTGGACGAACATCGGCTCCAGACAACCGCCATTGCTGAAAGCCCGGACGCATCGCAGGCTGTAGGAGCGCAAAGTTCCATTGAAGACGATTGCATGGGCGCCACAAACAGCGCAGTGACCGAGCCCGGCGAACAGGTTCACGCCTCTGACTCCAGCTCCCTTGCCCGGCGACTTCCAAGAGCGCTTCATGCGAAGCAGGCGAGCTTGCTCGAACATTGCGTCGCTGATGATTCTGGGATAGTAGTCCCGCTTTGGGGGGCCGTTTGCCAAGACCAGCGTTCCACACACGGACGCGCTGGTCATGATGTGGTGGATGTTGCTGAGCTTCCAGTATTCCGCGGTCGCGAAAGTAGGTACGTCGTGATCATTGAGGTGTCTGACGATGGCCGACGTCCCGGCGGAATGAAGGTACATGTCGAAAATCAGTCTCAGCCTTCTCGCGGTCCAGCGCCCATCGGCCCTCGACGATTCGCAGCCAGGAGGGGTAAGAGCAGGACCCTTCGATCCCGCCTTTCATCGCGCGCCGCGCCCATGCCTCTTTGCATCGAGCCGACTTTGTTTCCGACTCTTCGTGAGCGCGAATCATCACGGAGATGCTCACTATCAGCGAGATGCCGTGATCTCTCTTGATGGTGTGTCGGTTGTATTCGCGGCCGTCACTGAGTGTGACGATGGTGACGCCCCGTC
>JANYBE010000094.1 GCA_025360945.1 Rhizobacter sp.
ATGGCGGTCGTCGCCGAGGTGATGCCCGACGGCGAGCTGCGGATCGCGGGGCTCGGCAGCGCGCCGGCGCACGGCTTGAAGCGCGGCGTCGTCGTCAACATCGATGCGACGGTGCAGTCGATCCAGCAGGCGCTGAAGGAGGCCGAGATGATGGCCGACTGCAAGATCACGCGCGTCTACACCGGCATCACCGGTTCCCACATTCGCGGCCAGAACAGCACCGGCATGGTGATCGTGCGCGACAAGGAAGTGACGCCGGTCGACGTGACGCGCGTCGTCGAGACGGCGAAGGCGATCAACATCCCGAACGACCAGCGGCTGCTGCTTGTCGAGCCGCAAGAGTTCGTGATCGACGGCCACGAAGTGAAGGAGCCGATCGGCATGAGCGGCGGGCGGCTCGAGGTCAAGGTCCACATCGTCACCGGCGCGCAAAGCGCGGCCGAGAACATCGTCAAGTGCGTGCGGCGCTGCGGGCTCGAAGTCGATCAGCTGGTGCTGAACCCTTCGGCGTCGAGCCACGCGGTGTTGACCGACGACGAGAAGGATCTCGGTGTCGCACTGGTCGACATCGGTGCCGGCACGACCGATGTCGCGATCTTCACCGATGGCGCGATCCGGCACACCGCGGTGATCCCGATCGCCGGCGACCTCATCACCAGCGACATCGCGATGGCGCTGCGCACGCCGACCAAGGATGCCGAGGAGATAAAGGTCGAGTACGGCGTCGCCAAGCAGTTACTCGCCGACCCGGGCGACCAGCTCGAGGTGCCGGGCCTGGGCGACCGCGCGCCGCGCATGCTGAGCCGCCAGGCGTTGGCCGGTGTGATCGAGCCGCGCATCGAAGAGATCTATTCGCTCGTGCACCAAGTGATCCGCGAAAGTGGCTACGAGGAGCTGCTCTCCAGCGGCATCGTCATCACCGGCGGTGCGGCGGTGATGCCCGGCATGGTCGAGCTCGGCGAAGACATCTTTCTCAAACCCGTGCGCAAGGGCGTGCCGACCTACCACGGCGCGCTCTACGACATGGTCAGCAACCCGCGCTCGGCGACGGTGATGGGTCTGCTCGAGGAAGCCCGTATCGCGCGTTCGCGCGGCATGCGAGCAGCGCAGCAGGCCGGGTCGGTCAAGACCTTGTTCGGGCGCGCCAAAGATTGGTTTCTGGGCAACTTCTGAGCCGAGGTGACGACCATGAAGAACATGCACGCAAGACTTCGCTCGCGCCCCGGCCACGCACTGGACCCACCGCCCATGAATCACGAACGACCTCGGACCCCGGACACCACTCGGGTCACCGCGGCGATCACCAAAAGACGCTAGGAGATTGAAATGACACACGGCAACTGCATCAACGAATCGGAGAATCAAATGACCATCGAAATGATTGAAGAGTTCAGCATGGGCACGCAGATCAAGGTGATCGGCGTGGGTGGTGGCGGCGGCAACGCGGTCGAGCACATGATCGCGCAGGGCGTGCAAGGCGTGCAGTTCGTCTGCGCCAACACCGACGCGCAGGCCCTGAACCGCTCGGCGGCGCACGACCTGATCCAGCTCGGCACGACCGGCCTGGGCGCAGGTGCCAAGCCCGAGATGGGCAAGGCCGCGGCCGAGGAAGCGGTGGACCGCATCCGCCAGGCGATCGACGGCTCGCACATGCTGTTCATCACCGCCGGTATGGGTGGTGGCACCGGCACCGGCGCCGCGCCGGTGATCGCCCGCGTCGCGAAGGAAATGGGCATCCTGACGGTCGGCGTCGTGACCAAGCCGTTCGAGTTCGAGGGCAACCGCCGCATGAAGGCCGCTGACTCCGGGCTGGCCGAACTCGAAGCCAACGTCGACTCGCTGATCGTGATCCTGAACGACAAGCTGCTCGACGTGCTCGGCGACGATATCACGCAGGACCAGGCCTTCGCACATGCCAACGACGTGTTGAAGAACGCCGTCGGCGGCATCAGCGACATCATCCACATGCCCGGTCTGGTCAACGTCGACTTCGAGGACGTGAAGACGGTGATGAGCGAGCCCGGCAAGGCGATGATGGGCACGGCGCAGGCGCAGGGCCCGGACCGAGCGACCAAGGCGGCCGAAGCGGCGGTGGCCTGCCCGCTGCTGGAGGGGATCGACCTGTCGGGTGCGCGCGGCGTGCTGGTGCTGATCGCGGCGAACCGCAACACCTTCAAGCTGGCCGAGAGCCGCAACGCGATGAACACGATCCGTCGCTACGCGGCCGACGACGCGCACGTGATCTACGGCACCGCCTACGATGAATCGCTTGGCGACCAACTGCGCGTGACCGTGATCGCCACGGGCCTCTCGCCGGCACGCCGCGTGCAGACGCCCATCACCGTAGTGCACAGCCAACCCATGCAGCGCACCGGCACGCACGACCTGCCGATCCTGCAGAACGCGCTGGGATCGCTGCCCCAGGGCGTGGCCCCGGCGCACGACTACAGCGCGCTCACCACACCGAGCGTTTGGCGCAATGGCCGTACCGCGGCGGCCAAGGTCGATGCGCTGGCGAGCCACGGCATGGACGAGATCGAGATCCCGGCGTTTCTCAGGAAGCAAGCTGACTGAGACCGGTGCGCGGATGCCACGGGCGACGCGTCGCCCGTGGCACGCTTTTCCGCGACAATTGCGGACGATGCTTGCCCAACGCACCCTCAAGTCCATGACTCGCGCCGTCGGCGTCGGGCTACACGGCGGCCAGCGCGTCGAGTTGACGCTGCGGCCTGCGCCGGTCGACGCCGGCATTGTGTTCCGCCGCGTCGATCTGGCCACGCCGGTGGACATCCACGTCAACGCGCTGTGGATCACCGACACGCGGCTGAACACCACGCTGTCGGCCGGTGGCGACCCGGGTGCGCCTAAGGTCAAGACCATCGAGCACCTGCTGTCGGCTTGCTCGGGGCTGGGCATCGACAACCTGATCGTCGACATCAACGGCGAAGAGGTGCCGATCCTCGATGGCGCTGCGGCAAGCTTCGTGTTCCTGCTGCAAAGCGCGGGCATCGAGCTGCAGAATAAGGCGAAGCGCTTCATGCGTATCGTGAAGCCGGTCGAGGTGCGCGAAGGCGCCGGTGCATCGCTGAAATGGGCGCGGCTCGAGCCCTACGAGGGCTATCGCCTCACGTTCGAGATCGACTTCGATCATCCGGCCGTGAACCAGACCGGCCAGCGCGTCAGCTTCGACATGGGCTCGGGCCGCTACAAGCAGGAGATCGCGCGCGCCCGTACGCTCGGCTTCACCAAGGACGTCGAGATGATGCGTGCCCGTGGCCTCGCACTCGGAGGCAGCATGGACAACGCGCTCGTGATCGGCGACTACAAGGTCCTGAACGGCGACGGCCTGCGCTACGACGACGAGATCGCTAAGCACAAGATGCTCGACGCGATCGGCGACATGCTCGTGATCGGCCACCCATTGATCGCCGAGTACAACGGCTTTCGCTCCGGCCACGGGCTCAACAACAAGCTTTTGCGCGCGGTGCTGGCCGATCCGTCGTCGTTCGAGTTCGTCAGCTTCGAGGACGCGGCCAAGGCACCGGCCGGGCTGGCCGACATGGCACCGGCCTGGTGAACCCTCGCGATGCTGAAATTGCCCCGGGGCGTGCCGCTGATTGCCGGTCCGGGTCTGTTCGCCGCGCTCGCCTTGCGAGCGGCCGGCAATGATAGTGTGACGAAGGAGCGTTGATGACCGTCTTCCGCTGGATCATGGCTGTGCTGCTTGGCCTGACGGCCGGCGGTGCAGTGCTGTGCTTCGCGCTCTTCATGGCGTTCGACATCAATGTCTGGATCGAGCGCGCCCGATCGCTGCGGCGCGGTGCCTACCTCGTAACGCTGTTCTGGTTCAACGTCGAAGTCTGGGGACGGGTCGTCTACACCCTCATCCATTGGTAGCGCTCAGCCCCAGAAAGCCGACGACTTCGGGTAAGTGCCTTTCGAAGTCGCTGAGCGCGTGGTCACTGCTGTCAAGCAGCCTGATGCGGCAGCCCTGGTATCGCTCGCTCATCTCGACCCAGCTTAGCAGCTCGTCGCCTCTGGCGATCACCGCGAAGTAGCGATCCAGCCGCGTCAACGCCACGGGCGAGATCGCGCGCAACTCGGCAATGAATTCGGCGCGAAAGACAAAGCGCTCGTCGCTGTGCCACGCGCTGATCTCGCCGATATGGCGTGTCAGGTCACGTGCCGGATTCACCGCCGGATTCAGCAGTACCGCGCGGCAGCCGCGTGGCTCGGCTGCGGCGGTCGCATAGAAGCCACCAAGCGAACTGCCGATCACCGCTGTGCTCGCGACAGGCCAGTTGGCCATCCCGTCGTCGAGCAACGCCATCGTCTCGCGCGGCGATGGCGGCAATTGTGGGCACCACCAATGCACGTCGGGGCGATGGCGCTGCATCCAGGCGGCCATCTGCCGCGCCTTCGCCGACTGCGGCGACGACCGAAAGCCGTGCAAGTACAGCAGATGCGTGAGCGACCCGTTCACGGGTGTTTACTGGCGCATGGCGAACGCGTCCAGCAGTTTGGCGTGGATGCCGCCGAAGCCCCCGTTGCTCATGCACAGCACGTGATCGCCGGGGCGTGCCGCCGCCACGACGCGCTCCACCAGTTCGTCGATCTTGTCGCTCACCACCGCCTGCGCGCCCATCGGCGCGAGTGCTTGCACAGCGTCCCAGCTCAGGCCGCCGCTGTGGCAGAACGCGAGATCGGCCTCTTCGAGCGACCATGGCAGCTGCGCCTTCATCGCACCCAGCTTCATCGTGTTCGAGCGCGGCTCGAACACCGCGAGAATGCGCTGCGTGCCGACCTTGCGGCGCAGCCCGTTGACGGTGGTGCGGATCGCGGTCGGGTGGTGCGCAAAGTCGTCGTAGACCTTCACGCCACCGGCCTGGCCACGCAGTTCAAGCCGGCGCCGCACGTTCTCGAAACGGGCCAGGGCCTTTGCGGCGACTTCCGGCGCGACGCCCGCATGCTCTGCCGCGGCTATCGCGGCAAGTGCGTTGAGCTGGTTGTGCTCGCCCAGCAGCGACCACTCGACGCGCCCGATCTTCAGGCTGCCGCGCAACACGTCGAACGCATGCGGCTCGCCGCGGGCGCGAAGCGCGCCGGGCTCTTCCTTGCGCGCGCCGAAGCGTGTGACCTCGCTCCAGCAACCCATCGCCAGCACGCGTTGCAAACTCTCTTCGCGCGCGTTCACGACCAGCCGGCCACGCGCCGGGACGGTGCGAACGAGGTGATGAAACTGGCGCTCGATCGCGGCCAGGTCGTCGAAAATGTCGGCGTGGTCGTACTCGAGGTTGTTCAGCACCGCGGTGCGCGGGCGGTAGTGCAAGAACTTGCTGCGCTTGTCGAAGAAGGCGGTGTCGTACTCGTCGGCCTCGATCACGAACGGGCCGGTGCCCAGGCGTGCCGAGACCCCGAAATTCAGCGGTACGCCGCCGACCAGGAAGCCGGGCTTGAGGTCGGCGTGGTCGAGCATCCATGCCAGCATCGAGGTCGTGCTGGTCTTGCCGTGAGTGCCGGCCACAGCGAGCACGTGCCGGCCTTGCAGCACGTGCTCGGCCAGCCACTGCGGGCCGCTGGTGTAGGGTAAGCCGGCGTCGAGGATCGCTTCCATCAGCGGGTTGCCGCGCGTAACGACGTTGCCGATCACGAACAGGTCCGGCTTCAGGCTCAGCTGATCCGCGTCGAAGCCTTCGATCAGCTCGATGCCGAGCGCGCGCACACGGTCGCTCATCGGCGGGTAGACGTTCACGTCGCAGCCGGTGACGGTGTGCCCGACCTCACGTGCGAGCGCGGCGAGGCCACCCATGAAGGTGCCGCAGATGCCGAGGATGTGGATGTGCATGGGAATTCCGGGATCAGGTGGTTATAGCGCGGCCAGCCGGATCACTCAGCACAATTCACGCCAAACCAATCTGGACAGTGCGGGCAGACCGCCTCCAGCGAGGGCAACACGGCATGGCAGCGCGCCAGCCACTGCGGTGCGGGTGCTTTCAGGTCGGGCACCGCGACGGTGGCTAGGCCGGCGGCGAGCGCGGCTTGCACGCCATGACCGGAATCCTCGAACGCGAGGGTGGTGTGCGCCACCGCGTTCAGGCGCGCAAGCGCGAGCGCATAGAGCTCAGGGTCGGGTTTGCCGCAACGCACTTCGTCGCCGCCACAGATCGCGCTGAAGTGGTCGAGCAGGCCAGCCAGATGAAGACGGCGACGCACTTCGGCATGATGCGTCGACGAGGCGACGGCACACGGGATGCGCGCCTCGCGCAGCGTGCGCAGCAGCCGGCGTGCGCCGGGCTTGACCTCGAATGGGGCGCCGCTTGCCAACGATGCGTCGGCCCGGGCGCGGGCGGCATCGAGCAGTATCGCGTCGTGGCCAAACAGCGCCAGCAGGCGGGCGTAGCTGTCCGTGTGGTTCAGGCCGACGACGCTCAGGTAGTCCGACTCGCTGAGCGGCACACCGAGCACGCCCGCAGCGTGCAGCCACGCATCGCGGATCGGCCGCTCGGAATCGAGCAGCAGGCCGTCCATGTCGAACACCACCGCCGTGAAGGCGGACGAACCGCGGAGCATGAGCGACTCAGCTCAGCGCCTGCAGCGCGGCGTCGGCGGTGGCGCGCAGGTCGGCGCCGGTGTGCGCGGCGCTGACGAAGCCGGCCTCGTACATCGCCGGTGCGAAGTACACGCCGCGATCGAGCATGGCGTGGAAGAAGCGGTTGAAGCGCTCTTTGTCGGTGGCCATCACTTCGCTGTAGGTCGTGGGCAGCATGTCGGCAAAGAAGAAGCCGAACATGCCGCCTTCGCAGTCGCCGACCATCGGCACGCCGGCGGTCTTCGCGCTTGCGAGCAGGCCGTCGAGCAGCGTGCGTGTGCTTGTCGATAGCGCGTCGAAGAAGCCCGGCTTGCGGAGCTCGCGCAGCGTGGCCAGGCCGCAGGCGGTCGCCACCGGGTTGCCCGACAAGGTCCCGGCCTGGTACACCGGGCCGAGCGGCGCGAGCTGCTGCATCACTGCGCGCTTGGCGCCGAAGGCGGCGAGCGGCATACCGCCGCCGATGACCTTGCCGAACACACTGATGTCGGGTTCGAAGCCGGGGATTGCTTTCGCATACAGTCCTTGCGCGCTGCCGAGCGCGACGCGAAAACCAGTCATCACCTCGTCGAAGATGAACAGCGCGCCGTGCTGCGTGCACAGCTCGCGGATGCGCTTGATGAAGGGCACGGAAGCGCGCACGAAGTTCATGTTGCCGGCGATCGGCTCGATCACGACGCAGGCGATGCTGTGGCCCTGCAGCTTGAACGCCTCTTCGATCTGCGCGACGTTGTTGTACTCGAGCACCAGCGTGTGCTGCACGACCTCGGGCGGCACACCGGCACTGGTCGGGTGGCCGAAGGTCGCAAGACCCGAGCCGGCCTTGACCAGCAGCGCATCGGCATGGCCGTGGTAGCACCCCTCAAACTTGATGATCTTGCTGCGACCGGTCGCACCGCGCGCCAGGCGCAGCGCGCTCATTGCCGCCTCGGTGCCGGAGCTGACCAGGCGCAGCTGGTCCATGCTTGGCACGAGACTGAGGATCTCTTCGGCGAGCTCGACCTCGCGCTCAGTCGGCGCACCGAACGAGAAGCCGTCAACGGCCGCCTTGTGCACCGCTTCGAGCACGGCGGGGTGGCCGTGGCCGAGGATCATCGGGCCCCAGGAGCCGATGTAGTCGATGTAGCGCGTGCCCTCGGCGTCGAAGATGTACGGGCCTTGGGCACGCGCGATGAAGCGTGGCGTGCCGCCGACGGCGCGGAACGCGCGCACGGGTGAATTCACGCCGCCGGGGATGACCTTCTGGGCGCGCTCGAAGAGCTGGGCGTTGGTCTTCGGGCTAGTGGACATGGCGCGGGCCCTTGGGTGGCGGGCTTTCGTCGGCCGGGCTCTCGGCACCGGGATCTTCCTCGCCTTCTTCGCCGGGCGGCAAGGCCCAGAAGAAGCGGTCCGGAATCACGTTGCCCATGCCAGGTCGAAAGCCCGCGTCCAGTGCCTGGTCGAGGAAGGCAAGCGCTTCGCCGACCGCAGCGGTGAGTTCGGCCCCGGCCGCGAGCAGCGCTGCGAGTGCAGCGGCGAGCGTGTCGCCGGCGCCGACGAAGCTGACCTCGAAGCGCTCGAACTTCTCGCCGGTGATCGCGCCCTGCGGTGACGCGAGCACGTTGTCCATGAACTGGTCATTGGGCTTCGCACCGGGGATCAGCACGCTGGTCACGAGCACGTAGCGCGTGCCGTGTTCGCCGGCCGCCACCGCGAGCTCGCGCGGCGAGGCCGGGCGTTCGTTGTCCCACTCGGGCAGCAAGAAGTCGGTCAGCGCCTGGTGGCTGCCGACGAGAACCTCGGTCTGCGGCAGCACGAGCTCGCGGAAGGCGTCGAGATAGCTCTGTTGCGCGTCTTCCTCCAGCCACGACAGGTTGGGCATGTAGGCGACGAGCGGCACATCGGGGTAGTCCGAGAGGATCTCGGCGACCGCACTGACGCCTTCGGTCGAGCCCAGGAAGCCGACCTTCCAGCCCGAGATCGTCACATCCTCCAGGATGCTGCGCGCCTGTTCGGCGATCACGTCGGCGTCGATCTCGTGGTGGTCGAAGACCTCGTGGGTGTCGCGCATCACGATGCTGGTGACGACCGGCAGCGCGTGCGCGCCCATCGCGGCGATCGTCGCCACGTCGCCGGCCACGCCGCCGGCACCGCTCGGGTCGCTGGCGTTGAAACTCATCACGCAGGCCGGCGCGGGTTGTTCTTCGACGCCTTCGGCATCGGCAGTGGGGGTGTCAGTGGTCATCGATGAGGCCCGAAGCGGTGGATTGGGATGGACGACCGGACCTCTAGGCGAACGTGAAGAATGTTGCGTATGTGCCTACAGGGACTCGTGTTTTTAACAGATCGCGTGGCTACAATCTGTTTGCATTGTAGTGAAGCGAAGCGCCGAGTCAGGCCCTCGAAGCAAAGTGAGCGAACCCAAAACCTGGATGTGCCTGATCTGCGGTTGGATCTACGACGAGGCAGCGGGCGACGCCGAACATGGCATCGCACCGGGCACTTCGTGGGCGGCCGTGCCCATGAACTGGACCTGTCCGGAGTGCGGTGCTCGCAAAGAAGACTTCGAGATGGTTCAGATCTGAACGTTTGAGCCGGACCGGATCAGCCAATGAAGAGGGCGGGCCCACCCGCCTGCCATACCTTTGTCGTTGAGGAGAATGCTGGTTGAGCAATCAGGCCCCCGCCGACCCTGCAGGCATCAAGGTGCTCGTCATCGATGACAGCAACACGATTCGCCGCAGCGCCGAGATTTTTCTGAAGCAGGGCGGTCATGACGTGCTGCTGGCCGAAGATGGCTTTGACGCGCTGTCCAAGGTCAACGACCACGATCCCGATCTGATCTTCTGCGACATTCTGATGCCGCGGCTCGACGGCTACCAGACCTGCGCGATCATCAAGCGCAACGCCAAGTTCGCCGGTGTGCCAGTGATCATGCTGTCGTCCAAAGACGGCCTGTTCGACAAGGCGCGCGGTCGCATGGTCGGCTCCGAAGCCTATCTCACCAAACCATTCACCAAGGACCAGCTTCTGCAAGCGGTGGCGCAACATCGTCGCGTCGCCTGACGCGGGAGTCTGTCGAGGACGCGGTGCCACCGCGACGGAGGAGAACTACATGACGATCAAGAAAATTCTGCTGGTCGACGATTCGAAGACCGAGCTTCATTACCTGTCCGATCTGCTGAGCAAACGCGGCTACGCCGTGCGCACAGCCGAGAACGGCGAAGAAGCGATGCGCCGTCTGGGCGAAGAAAAGCCCGACCTGATTCTGATGGACGTCGTGATGCCGGGCCAGAACGGCTTTCAGCTGACCCGCGCGATCACGCGCGATCCGCGCTTCGTCAACGTGCCGGTGATCATGTGCACGAGCAAGAACCAAGAAACCGACAAGGTCTGGGGCATGCGTCAGGGTGCGCGCGACTACATCGTCAAGCCGGTGAACGCCGACGAGCTGGTCGCCAAGATCCACGCCTTCGACTGACCACGACGCACTGATGGCGAACAAGCAAGCACTGCGCGAACTCCAGACCCGCCTGGCCGAGCGGCTGCAGGCGGCGCGCACCCAGGTGCGGGGCCAGTCGTGGCTGGCGGTCGAGTGCAGCGGGCGCGGCTTTTTGCTGCCGCTGCGCGAGGCCGGCGAGATCTTCGCGCTCGCGCCGGTGCTCGCCGTGCCGTACAGCCACCGCTGGTTTCTTGGCGTGTCGAATCTGCGCGGGCATTTGCATGGCGTCGTCGATCTGGCCGGTTTCCTCGGCGTCAAGACGGTGGAAGCCGGGCGGGATCAATCGCGCCTGGTCGGCTTCAACCAGACGCTGGACATCAACTGCGTGTTGCTCGTCGACAAACTCTCGGGCCTGCGCAGCGATGACCAGCTCACTCCCGAGCCTGAAGATGTCGCCACCCGGCCGGCGTTCGTCGGCGGCCGGCTGCGCGATGCATCGGGCCGGCTCTGGCAGGAACTGGTGCTGACGGCACTCGCCAGCGATGAGACGTTTTTGAAGATCGTGGGTTGAGGCCGCCCGGCTTCTCGACCAGCAAGACACCATACGCAAGAGGGCCATATGAGCTTCCTGAATAAGATTAAAGGTTGGGGTCAGAAAGACGAAGCACCGTTGCTGGGTGATGCGGCCATTGCCGTGCCCACCTTCGACGAGCTGCGTGCCAGCAACGAGTCCCACGCCGCGACGCAGCACCCGGCCGATGCGCACGGTGGCGCCGCCTACGACGTGCCGACCCAGCAGCAGCCGGTCGACGACACCTCGATCATCTCGGAGGCCGCGCCGTCAGAAATGGCCGACTTCTCCGAGACGCGCCTGCAGGACGGCGAGGGCGCTCGCGCGGCCGCCGGCACCGGGCTGCCGTTGATCGGCCACCGAGCGGTCGCCGATCAGCAGCGCGTATTGATCGCGATGGCGCTCGCCGGCTTGCTCGGACTGGTCGTCATGACCTTCCTGTCACTGCTCGCGGCGAACCGCGGCTCGGTGCAGGTGGCTGCCAGCGGCCAGGCGCTGATGCAGTCGCAGCGACTAGCGAAGTCGGTGTCGCAGGCGCTGGTGGGCAGTCCCGCGGCGTTCCCCGAAGTTAAGGACAGCGCCGACGTGCTGGTGAAGAATGTGCGCAGCCTGCGCACCGGCGAGGGCGACATCGCTGCCGCGCCGTCCAGCGTGCAGGACGCCATCGAGCCGATGCTGCCGCTCGTCGACCGCGCCGAGAAGAACGCAGCTACCGTGCTCGGGCAGCAAAAGGTGCTGACCGAAGTCGGCAAGGCGCTGCGCGCCATCAACCGCCAGTCGTCGGACCTTCTAGAAACGGCCGAGACGGTATCCTCGCTCAAGCTGCAGCAGGATGCCTCGCCGGCCGAGTTGTCGGCGGTCGGTCAGCTCGTGATGCTGACGCAGCGCATCGGCAAGTCGGCGAACGAATTCCTCACGATGGAAGGTGTGAGCCCCGAGGCGGTGTTCCTGCTCGGCAAGGACCTGAACTCGTTTCGCGAGATCGCGCAAGGCCTGACCGACGGCAACGCCGAACTGCGCTTGCCGGCTACGCGCGACCCGCAGACCAAGGAGCGTCTGGTCGCGCTGATGAAGCAGTACGAAGAGACGCGCACGCAGGCCGGCGCGATTCTGGGCAACCTGCAAGGGCTGGTCTCGGCGCGCGAGGCGCAGGCCAGCATCATTGCCGACAGTGAGCCGCTTCGCAAAGGCCTGGAGAAGGTGCAGGAACGCCTGGGCAGCTCGACCGGTTTCAGCGCCCTGAGCCTGATCCTGCTGCTGGCCGCTGCGGCCGTGATGCTGCTGGGCGGAGCCGGTCTGCTGCGCCTGTATGTGCGGGACCAGGCCGATCGTGCCGAGGCCGCCGAGGCCCAGCGTCAGAACGCCGAGCGCGAACAGCAGGAATCCAAGCGTGTGAACGACGCGAACCAGGCGGCGATTTTGCGTTTGATGAACGAACTTCAAGCGGTTGCCGAAGGCGATCTGACACAGCAGGCCACGGTGACCGAAGACATCACCGGCGCCATCGCCGACTCGGTGAACTACACCGTGGAAGAGTTGCGCACGCTGGTGTCGCAGGTGCAAGGCACCGCAGGTCGGGTGACCGACACGACGCAGCAGGTCGAGGCCACCTCCACCGAGCTGCTCGCGGCTTCATCCGAACAGCTGCGCGAGATTCGCGACACCGGCGAATCGGTGCTGCAGATGGCGGGCCGGATCAACGATGTGTCGGGCCAGGCGCAGGAGACCGCTGCGGTGGCGCGCCAGTCGCTCCAGGCGGCGGAGTCGGGTCTGCGCGCGGTGCAGAACACGATCGGCGGCATGAACTCGATCCGCGACCAGATCCAAGAAACCTCCAAGCGCATCAAGCGCCTGGGCGAATCGTCGCAGGAGATCGGCGAAATCACCGAGCTGATCTCGGACATTACCGAGCAGACCAACGTGTTGGCGCTGAACGCCGCCATCCAGGCCGCATCGGCGGGTGAAGCGGGTCGCGGTTTCTCGGTGGTTGCCGAAGAAGTGCAGCGATTGGCCGAACGCTCCGGCGACGCGACGCGCCAGATCGCCGCGCTGGTCAAGACGATTCAAACCGACACCCAAGATGCGGTCGGCGCGATGGAGCGCAGCACCCAGGGCGTGGTCGAGGGGACGCGACTGACCGACGCGGCCGGTACCGCGCTGGGCGAGATCGACCGCGTGTCGCGCCAGCTCGCCGAGCTGATCGCGCAGATTTCGAACCAAGCACTCAGCGAAGCGCAATCGGCGAACGTGGTCGCGGCCAATATCCAGCACATTTTCGCGGTGACCGAGCAGACCGGCGAGGGCACGCGCTCGACTGCGCAGATGGTGCGCGAGCTGTCGCGTACCGCTGAAGAGCTGAAGCAGTCGGTGTCGCGGTTCAAGATTGAGTGACGTTTCGATGAGCGCATCCATGAGCACGAGCAGCGATGACCTGAGCGCCCTGGCGTGGGTGCATGACGAGTTGCGGCGTTCGCTCGAGGCCGCCCACAAGGCGCTGCGCCGCTTCGTCAAGGAGACCGAGTCGCTTGGTGGCTCGGACATGGACGCAATCGACCCGGTCGTGCTGCGCAACGCGCGCTCGCAGATCCACCAGGGCGTGGGCGCGCTCGAACTCGTCGGCCAGCCGGGCGCCGCGATGGTGTTGCGCGCGAGCGAGGCTGCGGTGCAGCGTTTTGTCGCCAAGCCGCACAAGCTCACGGCGTCGGTCGTCGATGACCTGGAGCGCGCATCGTTTGCATTGCTCGACTACCTGACGCGGCTGCTCGCCAACAAACCGGTTTCCACGCTGTCGCTGTTCCCGCAGTACCGCGCGGTGCAGGAAGCCGCGGGTGCCGACCGCGTGCACCCGGCCGATCTGTGGGTCAGCGACTGGCAGTGGCGCGATCTACCCGCCGACCCGACTGCCACGCCGCACGGCCACGACGCCTTGATGCACGCGGCGCTTGAGGCGCAGCTGCTGCCGTTCATGCGCGCGGCCGCCCCGCTGCCGATGGCCGCGCGCATGAGCGATCTCACCGCGGCGCTCGGTGCCGGCGCGACGCAGACCCACGTCGCAACGCTTTGGAAGCTCGCTTCGGCCGTGTTCGAGGCGCAGGCTCACGGGTTGCTCGGTTTCGATGTCTTCAGCAAGCGCGTCGCGTCGCGACTGCTGGCGCAGTTCCGCATTCTCGAACGGGGCGAAAGCGAAGTCTCGGAACGGCTCGCACAGGATTTGCTGTTCTTCTGCGCGCAAAGCGCCATACCCGTCGACGGCCGCCCCGTGCCGCGGCTGAATGCCGCGCGCCAGGCCTATGGGCTGGCGGCGAACGTGCCGGTCGACTATGCGGTGAGCGTGCTCGGTCGCTTCGATCCGGCCGTGATCGCCCAGGCGCGCAAGCGCGTCACCGCCGCGAAGGACGCGTGGTCCGCGGTGGCCGGTGGCGAGATGCACCGCATGACCGGGCTGTCGGAGCAGTTCGCGCTGGTGGGTGAATCGCTGAAGAAGCTGTTCCCGCACGGCGAGACATTTGCCGCCGAGCTGCAACAGGCGATCGGGCAGACCCAGGTCAGCAGCGCCGCGCCGCCCGCGCCGCTGGCCATGGAGGTGGCGACCAGCCTGCTGTACGTCGAGGCCGCGCTGGAAGACGCCGACTTCGATCACCCCGACCAGGCCGGGCGCGTGCAGCGCCTGGCCGAGCGCCTGGCCGCGGTGCGCGTCGGCCGCACACCCGAGCCGCTCGAGCCCTGGATGGAGGAGCTGTACCGCCGTGTCTCTGATCGCCAGACCATGGGCAGCGTGGTGCAGGAGTTGCGTGCGAGCCTGTCCGAATCCGAAAAGCTGATCGACCAGTATTTCCGCAACCCGGCCGATCGCCAGGTGCTGATCCCCGTGCCGAACCAGCTCTCGGCGATGCGCGGCGTGCTGTCCGTGCTCGGCATGGACCACGCCTGCGCGGTGCTGCTGCGCATGCGCGATGAGGTCGACGGCCTGGCCTCGACCGAGGTGGATCCGCAGCGTGTCTTGCAGGCCGGCGTGTTCGATCGCCTGGCCGGCAACCTCGGTGCCTTGGGCTTCCTGATCGACATGCTCAGCGTGCAGCCGCAAATGGCCAAGTCGCTGTTCGCCTACGACGCCGACAGTGGCACGCTGAACCCCGTGATGGGCCGCAGTGGCGACGTGCATGCTCCGGCCATCGTGACCGTGCCGAGCGGGCCCGCGCCGGTCGAGCAGCGCCTGATCGAACAGGCCCAACTGCTCGCGTTCAGCTCGGTGCGCGACGACGTGCCGGTCGCGGAGGTCACGCGTGATCTCGAGCGGCTGGCGCACGAAGCCCATGCCGCCGACCAGCCCGCGCTTGCCGCCACCGTGCACAAGGCGCAGGAAGCGCTGTACCAGGCCGACGACGCCGCAGGTGAGGCCCAGGCGCGCGGCGAGTTGTCCGAGGCACTGGTCGATTTCGTGTCGACCGCGTCCGACCCCGTCGGGCTTGAGCCGAGCTTCGAGCGCGCGAACAAGGGCCATCCGGCCAGCGATCGCGTCAGCGCGCCGATGCGCCTGGATTTCGCACCCTCGACCCGCAGCGCTCAGCTGGCGCAGGACGACGAGATGCGCGAGATCTTCCTCGAGGAAGCGCGCGAGGTGCTGGCGAGCGCGACGGTGGCACGTGCCGAGCTCGAGAACGCGCCCCACGATCTGGGTGCGATGACGACGCTGCGGCGCGCCTTCCATACCTTGAAAGGCAGCTCGCGCATGGTCGGGCTGAAGGAATTCGGCGAGGCTGGTTGGGCCTGCGAGCAGCTCTACAACACCCACCTGGCCGACCAGCATGCCGCGCCCGAATCGCTGCTGGCGTTCACCGGCTGGTGCCTGAACTATCTGGCGGGCTGGGTCGACGACATCAGCGCCAAGCGCAGCGGTGCGCACGATGCCGTGACCGTGATCGCGGCGGCCAAGCGCGTCGGCGAGTCGAGTGCAGCGTTTGAGCGGGTTTCGGCGCCGTCTGCGCTTGGTTTGCCGCTTGGTCTGCCGCCCGATCTGCCGAGCGCTGCAGATCTCGATCTGCGCGTGTCGTCCCCCGCACCGCTCGCCGATGCGCCGTTCCCCTCGTTCGAGCTGACCGCGGCCGAGTCGCTGGCACATGCCGCGGCCGAACCGGCAGAGTCGCCGGAGCTGTCGTTCGAACTCGACCTGGCCGGGCTCGATGGCGTACCGGCACGCCACCAGATCTTCAGTGCGCATGCACCGCTCGACATGACGGCGCCAGCGCTGCACGACCCCTTCGATGCGCAGGTGACACAACCCCTGCCGCTGGGCGAGGTCACCCAGACGACGATCTCTGGTGGTGACATCGACCTCGACCTCGAGCTCGATTTCAGCGACGTCGCGCCGGCAGCGGCCGCCGCCCCCGGGTCGCATGCCATCGATGCGGAGTTGGACTTGCCGCTGGAGCTGGGCACACTGGCCGCGCACGACGCGGCGGCCGAAACGGGCAGCTTCGACGACGAGCACGTCAAGCTCGTCGGTCCGCTGCGCATCAGCATCCCGTTGTTCAACATCTACCTGAACGAGGCCGACGAGCTGTCGCGCCGCCTCACGACCGAAGTCGCCGAATGGGCGATGGAGCTGCACCGTCCGATTGGCGAGACCTCGATCGCACTCGCGCATTCGCTCGCCGGCAGTTCCGCGACGGTGGGGTTCGCCGACCTGTCGCATCTGGCACGCTCGCTTGAACACGCGCAGGCACGTTCGCTCGCGATTGGTCACGGCACGGCCGACGAGGCACGCCTGTTCGTCGACGCGGCCGAAGAGATCCGCCGTCTGCTGCATCAGTTTGCAGCTGGCTTCCTGAGGGAGCCGCCGCCCGAATTGATCGCGCGCCTGGCCGAGCACGAGCTCAGTTCGCTGCGACGGCTCGAAGCCGCCGCGGCCGAGGAAGAGCGTCGCCCGAGTTCCGAACCGCACGCGCACGAACTGCCGGTGCACGCCGACGCGCAGCCCGAACAAGCGCGTCAGCTTGTCGAACCGGTGCACGTGCCTGCGCCCGAACCGGTGGTCGAGGCAGTCGCCGACACGGCGCCCGTCCCGTTCGCTGACTCCGAACCGGTTACCGATTCGAGCTTCGCTGCGCTCGAGACCCGCTACGATCCGCTCGGCCTGGCCGAGCTCAAGCCGCTGGGCGACGCGCCGGTCGAAATGCACCGCAGCGCGCCGGCCACACATGGTTTGGTCGATGCCGACGACGTGATCGACGCGGTCGACGCGATCGATGCCGACCTGTTCCCGATCTTCGACGAAGAAGCCGGGGAGTTGCTGCCGCAACTCACCAGCCGCCTGCGGGACTGGGCCAAGAAGCCCGGCGAGGCCGCCCACCCTGCGGCCTGCATGCGCACGCTGCACACGCTCAAGGGCGGCGCGCGCCTGGCCGGCGCGATGCGCCTGGGCGAAATGGCGCACCGGCTCGAGACCCGCATCGAGCGACTGCTCGCCGAGCCGCCTGTCAGCGCGGTCGATGTCGAAACACTGCAAGTGCACGGCGACGCGCTCGCGCACACGCTGGACGTGCTGCGCGCCGGTGGTGTGCCCGAAGAGTCGATGCATGCCGCTGCCGCGCTCGAAGTGCATGCTCCGGCGGCCACCCTGGTCGCGCCGCCGGCAATGCCCGAACTGGCGGTGCTGCTCGAGTCGGCCCCGCTCGAGGCCACCGAATCGGCGGCAGCACCCCTGGGGACGTTGCCGGACGACGTGTTGTCGCGCCCGGCCCGGCTCGACGCCGTGCCTTCGGAGCACGCAGCCTTGCCGCTCGAGGCCCCCGAATCCGGCGCTGTGGCTGCCACACCCGCCGTGTCGGCGGGTGCGCTGGCCGAGATCGACTGGTCGCGTTTCGCTCACCACGACGGTGTCGTCGCGCGAAGGCCGGCGGATCGTGCGTCGGCCACGCAATCGGCCGTGCGCGTGCGTGCGCCGCTGCTCGACCGCCTCGTCAACCAGGCCGGCGAGGTCAGCATCACGCGCTCGCGTATCGAGACGGGCGTCGGTCAGATCAAGACATCGCTGGCCGACCTGACCGAAAACCTGGAGCGGCTGCGCGCGCAATTGCGCGACATCGAGTTCCACGGCGAGGTGCAGATGACCTCGCGACTCGAAGCCGCGAAAGCCGCCTCGCAATCGTTCGACCCGCTCGAGTTCGACCGCTTCACGCGTTTTCAGGAACTGACGCGCATGATGGCCGAGTCGGTCAACGACGTGGGCACGGTGCAGCGCGCGTTGCAGCGCTCGCTCGAAGTCACCGAAGACGAACTCGTCGCGCAGGCCCGCATGACGCGCGACCTCCAGGACGACCTGCTGCGCACGCGCATGGTCGAGTTCGAGGGACTGTCGGACCGCCTCTACCGCGTGGTGCGCCAGGCCGCGAAGGAAACCGGCAAGTCGGTGCGGCTGGACATCGTCGGCGGCTCGATCGAAGTCGACCGTGGTGTGCTGGATCGCATGACGGGCGCGTTCGAGCACCTGCTGCGCAACTGCGTCAGCCACGGCATCGAAACCCCCGATGTGCGCACCAAGGCGGGCAAGGACGCGACAGGCTCGATCATCGTCGCGCTCTCGCAGGAAGCGAACGAAGTCGGGGTCGAGTTTCGCGACGACGGTGCGGGCTTGAACCTGGCGCGCATCCGCGCAAAGGGGCAAGCGCTCGGCCTGATTGCGCCGGACGCGCAGCCCAGCGATGCCGAACTCGCGAACCTGATTTTCTCGGCAGGCTTCTCGACTGCCGACGAGATCACCGAGCTGTCGGGCCGTGGCATTGGGATGGACGTGGTGCGCTCCGAAGTTAACGCGATGGGCGGCCGCGTCGAGACCGCGACCGCGGCCGGCCAGGGCACCTCGTTCAAGCTGATCCTGCCGCTGACCACGGCAGTCACGCAGGTCGTGATGCTGCGCTGCGGCGAAACCCACGTGGCAGTGCCTTCGACACTGGTCGAGGTCGTGCGACGCGCCTCACCGGCCGAGATCGATGCGGCCTACGCTTCGGCGTCGTACACCGTGGGCGATCGTCAAGTGCAGTTCTTCTGGCTCGGCTCGCTGCTGCAGATCAGCGCGCGTCCGGCCGAGAGCCATGCACGCACGCGCACCGTCGTCGTGATCCGCAGCGCGCAGCAGCGCGTCGCGCTGCACGTCGACGAAGTGCTGGGCAACCAGGAGGTGGTCGTCAAGCACCTGGGGCCGCAGCTCTCGCGCCTGCCGGGCCTTGCGGGCATCACGCTGCTCGCCTCGGGTGCGGTCGCGCTGATCTACAACCCGGTGGCGCTGGCCACGCTGTATGGCGATGCGGCGCGCGCCGCGACGCAGGCGGCGATGCGCTCGCCCGATGCGCACGCTGCGCTGACGGCGATGAGCGAGGCGGACGTGCCCGAGGCGCCGCTGGTGATGGTCGTCGACGACTCGCTCACGGTGCGTCGCGTGACGCAGCGGCTGCTGCTGCGAGAAGGCTACCGCGTCGTGCTCGCAAAGGACGGTCTCGATGCGCTGGAGCGCCTTGCCGAAGGCGTGCCCTCGATCGTTCTGTCCGACATCGAGATGCCGCGCATGGACGGCTTTGACCTGGTGCGCAACATGCGCGCCGATGCGCGGCTGCGGGATCTGCCGGTGATCATGATCACCTCGCGCATCGCGCAGAAGCACCGCGACTATGCGGCCGAGCTGGGTGTCGATCATTACCTGGGCAAGCCGTATTCCGAAGAGGATTTGCTTGCGCTGATCGCTCGCTACACGGCGACCCGGGTCTCGGCGTAGCGCCTGGGCGCTGCCTGCCCCTTGCGCTGAAGCCGCCGTGTCCGAACTCGTAGATCACCTTGCCGAACTGACCGGACATCGCGACCGCGATGTCCTCGACGTGACGCTGGTCGGCGCATTGCGCGACATGCTGGGCACGCTGTCGGTGTCCATCTACCGCAGCGTCGGCGACACAGGGCAGGAACGCTGGCTCACGCGGGCCCGGCTGGTCGGCGACGAGGTCGCGGCCCAGGCCGACCCGGCGTGGTCCGACCTGAACGACCTGCCCCTGCTGGCCAGCCACCCGTCACGCGTCGCGGCCTGGCGCAGCGAGCGCATGATCGAAATCCCCGGCGCAACGCATCTGACCTTGTTCCCGGTCGCCACCGATCGCGAAGTGATCGGCGTGCTCGAGATCGAGACCATCGACGGGCTCGATGCACAGCAGCAGCGCATGGTGGCCAGCGTGCTGCGCATCTTTCGCAACTTCCAGGGCCTGCTCGACTACAGCGAGCGCGATTCGCTGACCGGCCTGCTCAATCGCAAGACCTTCGACGAGAGTTTTCTGAAGGCATCGGCCGAGCCCAGTGCGGCCTTCGGTGACCATGCCGACGGACGGCGCACCGTCGGCGACGCGTGCAGCTACTGGCTCGGCGTGATCGACATCGACCACTTCAAGAACGTCAACGACAACTTCGGCCATCTGATTGGTGACGAGGTCCTGTTGCTGCTGTCGCGCCTGATGCGCGGCAGCCTGCGCACGCGCGACCGGCTCTATCGTTTCGGCGGCGAGGAGTTTGTCGCGCTGATGCGCTGTCATGGCCCCGATTCGGCCGCGCTCGCGTTCGAGCGGCTGCGTGACAATACCGAGCACTACGCGTTTCCGCAGGTCGAGCGCATCACGGTGAGCGTCGGCTTCACCGAGGTCAAGCCCGGCGACACGCCCGGTGGCGCCTTCGAACGCGCCGACAAGGCGGTGTATTACGCCAAAGCGCACGGCCGCAACCAGGTGCAGTACCACGAGGCCCTGGTGGTCCGGGGCGACCTCGAAGACGCCTCCAAAGTCAGCGACGTCGAATTGTTCTGAGCCCTACTTGACGACGGCGTAGCGCGCCAGCGTCCGCGTTCGTGCCTCGTCGTGCTGCACGATGGGCCGTGGGTAGTCTCTTCCGAGTTCGATCTGCGCGCTCGCCAGCTCGATGGGTCGAGCCTCCCAAGGCGCATGCAGCACCGCGTCGGGCAGTGCCGCGAGAACGGGCAGATAGCGGCGAATGAATCGGCCCTGCGGGTCGAACTTGCGACTCTGACTCGTCGGGTTGAAAATGCGGAAGTAGGGCTGCGCATCGCAGCCGGTGGAGGCCGCCCATTGCCAACCGCCGTTGTTCGCGGCGAGGTCGAAATCATTCAGGTGGGTCGCGAAGTAGCGCTCACCCCAGCGCCAGGTGATGCCCAAATCCTTGGTCAGAAAGCTCGCGACGACCATGCGCAGCCGGTTGTGCATGGTACCGGTCTGGTTGAGTTGGGCCATCGCCGCGTCGACCAGCGGGTAACCGGTGCGGCCCTCGCACCAGGCGCCGAACAAGGCCTCGGCGTGCGGGCCACTTTCCCACGCAATGCGGTCGTAGGCGGGCTTGAAGCTGCGCTCGACGACGTGCGGATGGTGGTGCAGGATCTGGTGGTAGAAATCGCGCCAAATCAGCTCGGACAGCCACACCGCCGCACCTGGCGTGTCACGCGCGTGCGCGGCCGCGGCAAGTTCGCGGATCGAGACGGTGCCAAAGCGCAGGTGCATCGACAGATGGCTCGTGCCATCGATCGCGGGGAACTCGCGCGCCCTGGCGTAGTCGTCCAGACGCGGCATGAAGTCGGCGAGCAGGGCTTGCGCACCGATGCTGCCGGTCGGGATCTTCAGCGCCGCAAGATTGGTCGGCTCGAAGCCGATCTGCGCGAGCGCGGGCATGTGAGCGTCCACACCCGCGGGCGGCGCAGCCAGGTGTGCGGCGTGCTTAGCGACCGGATAGGCGCTGAGGTAGAACGGCTGGAGCTTTTTGAGCCACGCGTTCTTGTAGGGCGTGAACACGGTATAGGGCGTGCCGCTGTGCGTGAGCACCTCGCTGCGTTCGAACACGACGTGGTCCTTGCCGGTGTGCAGTGCGATGCCTGCCGCGGCGAGCGCGTCGCGGACGGCGGCGTCGCGTCGCAGCGCTTGGGGTTCGTCGTCGTGATTGGCATAGACGGCATTGACATTGAGCCGCGTGGCCAGCGCCGCGATTTCGTCGACGGCGCGGCCATGGGCCACCAGCAGGCGCGCGCCTGTGCTCAGCGCGCGCAATTGGCGCTCCAGATCGATCAGGCTCGCGCGGATGAACTCGACCCGCCGGTCGCGCCGCGGCAGCACGTCAAGGATGTCGCGGTCGAACACGAACGCGCACCAGACCTCGCGCGCACTGCTCAGGGCGTGGTATAGCGCGGCGTTGTCGGTGGCGCGCAAGTCGCGGCGAAACCAGACCAGTGCACGGTCAATCGAATAGGCCATGGGGACCTAGTCTTCCGCAGGATTAAAATTCGTGCATGGCACGCGCTCCGGTCAATTTCACGAACCAATTCCTGATCGCGATGCCCAGCTTGCGCGAAGGCACCTTCGCCGGCACTGTGATCTACCTGTGCGAGCACAACGACAAGGGTGCGCTCGGCCTGGTGATCAACAAGCCGATCGACATCACGCTGAAGAACCTGTTCGAGAAGGTCGAGCTGTCGCTGGACCGGCCGGAGCTGGCCGAATCGCCCGTCTATTTCGGCGGTCCGGTACAGACCGAACGCGGTTTCGTGCTGCACGAAGCGCTGGACGGCGATGAAGGCGAGGGCGGCCACTACAACTCCTCGCTGCGCATCCCAGGCGGGCTCGAGATGACGACCAGCAAGGATGTGCTCGAGGCCCTATCAAGCGGCGCCGGCCCGAAGAAGGTGCTGGTCACGCTGGGCTACAGCGGCTGGGGCGCCGGGCAGCTTGAGGACGAGATGAGCCGCAACGGCTGGATCAACGTCGGCGCCGAGCGCGGCATCATCTTCGACACGCCGGTGGAGCAGCGCTACGACAAGGCGCTGTTGCTGCTGGGCATCGACG
>JANYBE010000111.1 GCA_025360945.1 Rhizobacter sp.
AATCTCGCACTCGATGCGGTCTGGCGCTTCCACGGCATGCCGGTCGATTTTTACCGCGATTGGCTGCGCGTCGCGAGCGAAGAGGCCTTGCACTTCACGCTGCTGCGCGAGCACCTACTGAGCCTCGGTTTCGACTACGGCAGCTTCGCCGCGCACGACGGCCTGTGGATGATGACACAGCGCACGGCGTTTGATGTGACCGCGCGCATGGCGCTGGTGCCGCGCACGCTCGAGGCTCGCGGCCTCGACGCGGCACCTCCGTTGCAGGCCAAGCTGCACAAGGCCGGCGACTTGCGCGCGGTCGAAATCCTCGACGTGATCCTGCGCGACGAGGTCGGCCACGTCGCGATCGGCAACCACTGGTACCGCTGGCTGTGCGCACGCGATGGGCACGATCCAGTTGCGCTGTACGCCCAGCTCACTGTGCGCTACCAGGCGCCGCGCCTGCGCCCGCCTTTCAACACCGACGCGCGCCGCGCCGCGGGTTTCACCGAGGCCGAGATTACTCTGCTGACCTGAATCATCCAGACATGAAAATTTTCGTCGCCGGCTTTCACCACGAGACAAACACCTTCGCGCCCTCACCGGCCGACTGGGACGCATTCACCTGCGGCGCCGGGTACCCGGCCTACGCGCGCGGTTCGGCAATGCTGCAGGCAATGCTTCCGACGAACTCTGGTCTGGGCGGCTTCTCGCACGCCGCCACGGACTTCGGGTGGACGCTGGTGCCGTCGGTGTGGGCCGGTGCGATGCCGTCCAACCGCGTCACGACGGATGCTTTCGAGCGCATCTGCACCGAGATCATCGAGGACCTGCAGCGCAGCAACTTCGACGCGATCTACCTCGACCTGCATGGCGCCGGCGTGGCCGAGTGCGCCGACGATGCCGAGGGCGAGCTGCTCGCGCGCGTGCGCGCCGTCGTCGGCACGCAGATGCCCATCGTCGCCAGCCTCGACCTGCATGCCAACGTGACCGAGCGCATGCTTCGGCTCGCGACCGCGATGACGGCCTACCGCACCTACCCGCACGTGGACATGCGCGACACGGGCGTGCGTGCCGCGCAGATGCTGGCACGTCGCCTGTCCGCGCCGGCGCGCGCAATGCACGCCGAGCGCGTGCCCTTTTTGCTGCCGCTGAATGCGCAGTGCACGCTGATGCAGCCGGCGCAATCCATCATCGAGCTCATCGCTCAACTCGAAGCGCAGCACGACGTCGAGCTGAACTTCGCCATGGGCTTCTCGGCCGCCGACTTCGCCGAGTGCGGGCCGGTGCTGTTCGGCTACGGCCCCGACGCCGCGACCGCACGCGATGCGGTGCGGCGCGTGCATCACGAGGTGGCGGTGGCGCGGCGCGCCGACTGGAAGATGGCACTGCTGACGCCGCAGGCCGCAGTCGAGAGTGCCATCGCACTCGCGCTGCGCGCGAGCGCACCGGTCGTCATCGCCGACACGCAGGACAACCCCGGCGCGGGCGGCGACTCCAACACCACCGGGCTGCTGCGCGCGTTGCTTGCCGCAGACGCGGCTGGGCGGCTGGCCGGCCAGGTCGCGCTCGGCCTGCTGTTCGACCCGGACGCCGCACGTGCCGCCTGCGCTGCAGGTGTCGGCGCGACGCTGTCGCTCTCGCTGGGGCGTGCGGTGCCGACCTGGGATGGCACGTTCACCGAACCGCCAGTGCGCGCGGACGTGAAGGTACTCGCGGTCAGCGACGGGGTCGTCGCGATGCACGGGCCGATGACTGCGGGCGCGACGATGCGACTCGGCGCCAGCGCATGCGTCGAGGTGCAGGGTATTCGCGTGCTGCTGTCAAGCGCGAAGGCGCAGATGCTTGATCTCGACCTGTACCGCTACCTCGGCGTCGAACCGACGCAGATGAAGCTACTGGTCAACAAGAGCTCGGTGCACTTCCGCGCGGCGTTCGCGCCGATCGCGTCGACCATTCTCGTCGCGAAGGCGCCCGGACCGATGGCCGCGGACCCGGGCGATCTTCCCTGGACGAAGCTGCCGTCGAACATTGCCGTTCGGCCGTAGCTGATCTGGCGGGGCCGAGCCTGTAGGCCGGTCGCAGCCAAATCCTCTAAGGTGACCGGCACAAATGCTTTGCCAGAAACCCGCGGCTGGACGCTTCAATAGGTTTTGTAGGGCAGAAATTTGCCCGACATCGTGATGCTGACGCGGTCTCCGGCCGAGTTCGGCTCTCGCTGTAGATCCATTTTAAAATCAATCGCGCTCATGATGCCATCACCGAACTCCTCGTGAATCAGCTCCTTGAACGTCGTGCCGTAAACACTCACCAGCTCGTAGAACCTATAGATCAGCGGGTCGCTCGGCACCGCGGTGGGCAGCGAACCCTTGAACGGCACCACCATCAGCCAGCGCCGTTCGTCCTCCGACAGATCGAACACCGCGGCAATGACACCAGCCTGCTTGGCGTCGAGCGTCATCTGGCCCAAGCAAGCTGCCGTGACCCATTCTTTGCTGAGACCCACGCGCTCGGCCACGTCGGCCCATCGAAGCCCCTTGGCAATCTTGGCGGCAATGATCTTCTCAGTGACGGCCTGACGGTTCATGACCTGTCTCCTTAAATTACGAGAGGCGCCGTGCTTGGCACATGGAAGAGTGGCAGCGCCGTAGCGCTAGATGGCGCAAGGCCCGTGCCATGGCCAGGCCGCCTGTGGCACCGGAGACGCGGTCTTCGTCTGCGCGTCCACTTGATCACATTCGCCGTCTATTCAATCAACGATGGCTACCCTCTTGGCACTCAGCGCGCACCGAACTGGGTTCATCGCAGCGCCGCGCGCACAAGTCTGGTGAGCAATCCGGCGCCAAGCGACGCAGATCGTTGGCACGCCCGTTGCGTGATGTTCTGCGAAATCAGGCCAACGGCGGCTTGATGGGCATACAGCGTCGTCGCCCATTCCTTCGCAGAGCGTCGGAACGGGGATGGCGTTTTTTTTCGTCTGATGTTTGCGCAACGCGAGGAATTGGCATGGCCTATCTACTACCCACGGAATTCGTCAAGAAGATGGTCGATGCAGGGGAGTCCAAGATCTTCATGTCGACCCGAGATACCGTGATCCGCGCCTACATGGCAGGTGCCATCCTGGCGCTGGCGGCGGCGTTCGCCGTGACGATCAATGTGCAGACGGGACAACCGCTCGCCGGTGCTGTGCTCTTTCCTGTTGGCTTTTGCATCCTGTACCTCCTGGGGTTCGATTTGCTCACCGGGGTGTTCACTCTGTGCCCGCTGGCGGTGATCGACAAGCGTCCGGGTTCCACCTGGCGCGGCGTGCTGCGCAACTGGGGGCTGGTGTTCGTCGGCAACTTTGCCGGAGCGCTGACCGTCGCCGTGTTCATGGCCATCATCTTCACCTTTGGGTTCACCACCCCACCCAGCATCGTTGGCGAGAAGATCGGCGGCATAGGAGAGGCCCGCACCCTGGGCTACGCGGCTCACGGTTCTGCCGGCATGCTGACACTGTTCATCCGTGGCGTGCTTTGCAACTGGATGGTCTCCACCGGCGTTGTCGGCGCGATGGTGTCCTCCACTGTCTCGGGCAAGGTGGTCGCGATGTGGATGCCTATCATGGTGTTCTTCTACATGGGCTTCGAGCACTCGGTCGTCAACATGTACCTCTTTCCTTCGGGTCTGATGCTTGGCGGCAAGTTCTCGATCGCCGACTATTTCATCTGGAACGAGATCCCAACCGTGATCGGCAACCTGGTGGGCGGCATCATCTTCGTTGGACTGACGCTTTACTCCACCCACATGCGCACTGCACCGAGGCGCGTGGGCGGCTGATCGTCGCCGAGCGCCCGGGTACTGCGCGGCCGGCCCGACCGATGAGCGACACGCTGAAGGTCTCGATTGGCCAGTGGTCCGCCAAGGGGCACAAGAGCACCCAACAAGACTTCCACGGCGCGTCCGTTCCGAAGGCGTCGGCGTTGATTTCCAAGGGGGTGGCGCTTGCGTTGGCCGACGGCATCAGCAGCAGCGAAGTGAGCCAGGAGGCCAGCCAGTACGCGGTGGCCGGTTTCCTCGCCGACTATTACTGCACGCCCGACGCCTGGTCGGTGAAGACCTCGGTGGAACGCGTCGTCACTGCGGTCAATTCCTGGTTGCACGCGCAGACTCAGCGCAGCCAGTACCGCTTCGAACGGGATCGGGGCTACGTGTGCACCTTCAGCGCACTGGTGCTGAAGTCGCGAACCGCGCACGTCTTCCACGTTGGAGACACCCGCGTCTACCGACTCGCGGGGGCTGCGCTCGAGCAGCTGACCACCGACCACCGCGTGCATGTCGGAGGCGGACACACGTTTCTCGGGCGCGCGCTCGGAATCGACCCGCACGTGGACATCGACTATCGCGCCATGCCCGTGACGCAAGGTGAGGTGTTCCTGTTGACGACGGATGGTGTACACGAGCACATGGACGCCGGCTTCGTCACCATGGCCATCTCGCACCACACCGACGACCTCGATGCCGCGGCGCGGGCGATCGTGGACGAGGCCCTGCGCCGCGGCAGCGACGACAACCTGAGCGCCCAGATCCTTCGCATCGATGCGCTACCGGCACATGAAGCGAATGAACTCTTCGAGCAGGCAGGTACCTTGTCGTTGCCCCCACTGATCGAGCCACGCATGGCGTTCGACGGGTATACCATCCTGCGCGAATTGCATGTCAGCCATCGCAGCCACATCCACCTGGCTCGCGACGACGCGACGGGTCAGGTCGTCGCGATTAAGACGCCGTCCACGGACCTGCGCGACGACCCGATCTACCTCGAGCGTTTCCTGCTGGAGGAGTGGGTAGCGCGGCGAATCGACAGCCCGCACGTGCTGAAGGCACACTCGGCCGCACGTGCCCGCAGCTACCTGTACGTCGCCAGCGAGTACATCGACGGCCAAACGCTCGCGCAATGGATGCGCGACCATCCGCGGCCGCGTATTGACGCGGTTCGCGACATCGTCGAGCAGATCGCACGCGGTCTGCGGGCGTTCCACCGTCTGGAGATGCTGCACCAGGACCTGCGCCCCGAGAACATCATGATCGACGTCCACGGCGTCGTGAAGCTCATCGATTTCGGTGCGGTGCGCGTTGCCGGCCTTGCGGAGATGACAGGGCTGGAGCGCGGCGAAGCGATTCTCGGCACCGAGCAGTACACCGCGCCGGAATACTTTGTCGGCGAAGGTGGGACGCCGCGCTCTGACCAGTTTTCGCTCGGCGTCATTGCCTATCAGATGCTGACGGGACGCCTGCCTTACGGCGCCGAAGTGGCGCGCCTGAGCGGCCGCGCCGCGCTGTCGAAGCTGCACTACGAACCTGCGTTCGACGCCGACCGGGAGATCCCCGCGTGGATCGATGGTGTGCTGCGCAAGGCGGTGCACCCGAGCCCGATCAAGCGCTATGACTCGCTGTCCGAGTTCGTCCACGAACTGCGGCACCCGAGCCGCGAATTTCTGGCCCGCAATCGCGCGCCCTGGATCGAGCGCAATCCGACTGCGTTCTGGAAAGGACTGTCGCTGCTTCTGTTCGTTCTTGTGCTAGCGCTCTTGGTGGTGCTGGTCTCAACGCACGGATAAGTGCGTTCGTGGCAATCCAGCTCCCAACTCTGCCCCTAACGATCCCTGCCAGCGGGAGCCAGGCGGTTGATGCTCGTGCCAATCCGGTCTCGGCGCCTGGCCCGGGAGCTCGCACCTTCCACCAGCCGCCAGCCAGCGGGTACCTCGCGCCGAGCTTACTTGTCCCGCTCGGGGTGTCCCTCATCAGCAGAGTCCGTGCGCCGCTTGAACAGATCGCCGCGGCGGCGAGTTCATGACCCATTTCCTCAGTCTGGCCAACGAGTTTCGCCAGCAATGGGAGACGATTCACCCGCAGGCGGCTGAAGCTGTAGCCTTCGGCCGTGGACTCCCTCATCTCCGCCGCTGCCCGAGCCCTGGCCGCCGGCGACGCACTGCAGGCGCTCAAGCATGTAGCGCTTCGCGACGACCCGTCAGCGCTTGCGCTGCGCGGCATCGCGATGGCGCAACTCGGAGAGCATGCACGGGCACGTGACCTCTTGCGACGCGCTGCGCGCACCTTTGGTCCGCAGGACACGCTGGCGCGCGCTCGTTGCATCGTGGCCGAGGCCGAGGTAGCGCTGGCGATGCGCGATTTCGGCGCCTCGCCCCGCGCGCTGGCCAACGCCAGGGACGCACTCGAGGCTCGGGGCGACCACGCCAATGCCTTGCAGGCGCGACTGATTGCAGCGCGTCAATGCCTGCTGCTCGGGCGGCTGAAGGAAGCGTCGGCCGGCCTCGCACCGGTCGACGTCGATTCGCTGCCGCCTCTGCTGCGGGCCGTGGCATCGCTCACATGGGCCGAGTTGGCTTTGCGCACGCTAAAGATCCCGGCGGCTCAAGCAGCGCTCGCACGCGCCGAAGCCGCCGCTGGGCGCGCCGGCGTGCCGGCCTTGCAGGCGGAAGTCGTCGAGGCCCGGGCCGCACTCGACCGACCCGCGGCGCGGCGCTGGGTCGCAGGGCAGTGGCAGCCTCTGCGCCTGCACGAAGTCGCCGCGTTGACGGACTCGGGGTCCCTCGTCGTCGACGCTTGCCGACACGGGTTGCGCGCAGGAGCCGCCTGGATACCACTGGCACGGCGGCCCATTCTCTTCTTGCTGCTGCGCACCCTGGGTGAAGCTTGGCCCGCCGCTGTCGACCGTGAGAGCCTGATCGCCCGCGTATTCCGCATGCTCCGCCACGACGAGACGCATCGCGCGCGCCTGCGCGTGGAGATTGGCCGGCTAAGGGCCTTGGTGACGGCGCACGCCGGCATCGAGGCCACCGCGCACGGCTTCGTACTCGTGCCGCGCCACGATCGCGAAGTGGTTGTGCTGGCGCCGCCCATCGATGGCGACCAGGGCGAGCTGGTGGCCCTGCTGGCCGATGGCACCGCCTGGTCGACCTCAGCCCTGGCCTTGGCCCTGAGCGCCAGCCAGCGCACCGTGCAGCGCTCGCTGGCCGAATTGGAGCTCGCGGGCCGCGTGCGCGCGGTCGGCCAGACGCGAGCCCGGCGTTGGCTGGCGCCACCCCTCATCGGATTCACGACGATCTTGTTACTCCCCGCTGCGCAGCCGTTTGGGTAGATTGCCGCCATGCGCTGCACAGCTGAGCTCCCGCAAGACACGCAAGCCAGGAGAATTTGATGAGCCTCGACAACCCCTTTGCCGCCATCACCCACGATGCCGAGATCGTGCGCGAGTACGGCCCCTTCCCTGGCGCGAGCTGCGTCGCCGGCGTCAGCTTCGACGGCAAGCGCGTGTGGGCGGCCACCGGCACCGCGCTGATGGCCTTCGACCCGACGAGCGGCGCAACCGAACGCAGTTTCGACCGCGCTGCGGACGCCGGTACCGCCTTCGATGGCACCCACATCTATCAGATCGCCGAAGCGCGCATCGACAAGATCGATCCCACCAGCGGCCAAGTGCTAGCCTCGATTCCGGCGCCAGGGCAGGGCCGTGACTCGGGCCTGGCCTGGGCCGATGGAAGCCTTTGGGTCGGCCAGCACCGCGACCGCAAGATCTACCAGATCGATCCGGCCAACGGTGCCATCCTGCGCACCATCGAATCCAACCGCTTCGTCACCGGTGTCACCTGGGTCGAAGGCGAGCTTTGGCACGGAACCTGGGAAAACGACACGAGTGAGATCCGCCGCGTCGATGCGCAGAGCGGTGCCGTGCTGGAACGCTTGCAGATGCCGCCCGGCGCGAACGTGAGCGGTCTGGAGTCCGACGGCGCCGATCTGTTCTACGCCGGTGGCGGCGGTGTCGCCAAGGTGCGCGCCGTGCGTCGCCCGAAGCGCCGCTCAGCCTAAGCAGTCCCCCACGCGAGATGGTGCCCGCCAGCCGGTGCCGCCGCTGCGTGGCCCTTCAAACCCCCTCCCCCGAGCACTACCCCCACAAGGAGCCCGCCATGTCCCTCGTCAACACCCCGGCATCGAACCTCAACCACCCCCGCGTCGTCACGCGCAACGAATGGATCGCCGAGCGCAAGTCGCTGCTCGCACGCGAGAAGGAATTGACCCAACTGCGCGACCAGATCGCCCGCGAGCGCCGCGAGTTGCCCTGGGTGCGCATCGAGAAGGACTACGTGTTGGACACGCCAGCCGGCCCGCGCCGACTGGCCGAACTGTTCCAAGGCCGACGCCAGCTGCTGGTGCAGCACTTCATGTTCGGCGCGGGCTGGGAACAGGGCTGCAAGAGCTGCTCCTTCATGGCCGACCACCTCGACGGCATTAGCATGCACTTGGCGCAGCGCGACATCGCTTTGCTGGCCGTCTCGAGCGCACCCTTGGCCCAGATCCAGCGCTTCCGCCAGCGCATGGGTTGGAACTTCGCCTGGGCTTCGTCGAACGGCAACGACTTCAACGGCGACTTCCACGTGAGCTTTGCGCCCCAGGACCGCATCGATGGCGAGGTCTACTACAACTACCACCTCATGGCCTTCCCGGCCGACGAAGCGCCGGGCATCAGCATCTTCGTCAAGAACGACGCAGGGGAGGTTTTCCACACCTACTCGACCTTCGGGCGCGGCGTGGAAGTGATGATGGGCGCCTACAACCTGATCGACCTCACGCCCAAAGGCCGCGACGAACAGAATCTGGCGAGCACCATGGCCTGGGTGCGCCACCATGACCGCTACGAGCCGATCGCCGTGCAGGCGGCGTGCTGCAGCTAGCCGGCCTAGTGCGGCCTACACCTCGGCCCAAGGCGCGCGAGCCGACGTCATGTCAAGCCTGTGGCCCTGGGTGGCGGTGGCCGGCGCCGGCGCACTGCATGGCTTGAATCCGACAACCGGGTGGCTGCTCGCTGCTGGATGCGGCCTGCGTTCGGGCGAGCGGCGCCAGCTCCTGCGTGCGTTGGTGCCGATCGCAACGGGACATGCGGTGTCCATTGCCGTGGTCGCCACGGCAGTTGCACTTGGGCATTCGATGCAGGAGTGGGCGCGCCCCGTGATCGGCATTGCCATCGTGTTCCTCCTGGGGCTCCTTTGCCGCGGGCTGGGTCGTCGCTCCAAGGCCGGCACGGCACAACATTCGCCTACGTCGACCGGCCGCATCAGCATGGCGCTCTGGTCCTTCGTCGCCTCCACCGCGCATGGCAGCGGGATGATGCTGGCACCGGCCCTGGTGCCGCTTTGCATGGGCGACTCGCCGGCGCGCGAGATCACGGCTTCAGGCTCGCTGACGCTCGCGCTGGCGGCCGTGGTGGTGCATACGCTCGCCATGCTGGGCACCCTGGGGCTCGTCGCTGTCGGGGCCGTTTGCGGTTTCGCTCAGGTGCGCCGCTGGTCGATCCATCGCGGGCCGAACGGCCTCGATGGGCCTTGGGGTTGTTCTAAAGGGGACCAATGGCGGCATTGCGGCAGCAACTCAGGCTGCCAGCGCGCCAGCGTTTGCTGTGGTCAGCTGGTACCGCAGCGCCGGGCCTTCCAAGGCCGATCGCTCTCGAGGCCCTTCGCGCCCGAACCCGCATCCTCACCCGCCACTGAGCGCGAGCACCACGGCGACGAAGTCGTCCGGCCGCAGCGCATACCCGAGGTCGCGTACGCCGCGGCCGTTGACGAACAGACGCATGTTCGGCCGCAGCTCGCCCTGCTCGTCGACCACGCGGAAGCGCAGGCCCGGGTAGCGGCGCTCGAGGTCGTCGAACAACGCGGCCAGCGAGTCGCCGTCGGCCCGCACGCGCAGCTCGCCGGTGTAAGAGCGCAGCGCGCCCGGCACCAGCACCTTCATGCGAGCGCCGCGACTTCGACTGCGAAGATCTCCGGCAGGTGGCGGGCGATGTTGACCCAGCGCGCGCCGCCGTCGTGCCCGATCCACAGCTCGCCGATGGTGGTACCCAGGTACAGCGCGGGCGTAGGCAGCATGTCAACCGTCATCGCCTGGCGCTTCAACGTCCACCAGGCCTGCTGCCGCGGCAGGCCCCCGTCCAGCCGCTGCCAAGTCTTGCCTGCATCGTGCGTCACGTAGGCGGCCGGGCGGCCGTCCGGGCTGGTGCGCGGCCAGACGTCTGTGCCGTCCATTGGAAACACCCAGGCCGTGTCGGGATCGCGCGGGTGCACGACTATCGGAAAGCCGATGTCGCCCACCTCGGCCGGCATGGCGCGGCCAATGCGCTGCCACGTGTTGGCGGGCCGGTCGAGCCGGTAGATGCCGCAGTGATTCTGCTGGTAGAGCCGGTGGGGGTTGCCGGGGCACAGGCGCAAGCAATGCGGATCGTGGAAAGTCACGGTGGCCGGGTTGAAGCCTCCGACCACTTCCATCCCGTCGATCAGCGTCGTCCAGCTGCGGCCTGCGTCGCGCGATTCGTGCACACCGCCGCCCGACATCCCGAAGTAGAGGTGCGCAGGGTCATGCGGGTCGACGATGATGGAATGCAGCTTCGGGCCGTCTGGCGTGCCGTCCTGCACCGTTCCCATCCACTCACGGAACTGCGCGTCGTCGTTGACCGCCGGCAGCGGCGCCCATGTGTCGCCGCCATCCTCGGAGCGGAACAGGCCCTGCGGCGAGGTGCCGGCGTACCAGCTGTCGCGCTCGCCGGCGTGGCCCGGTGTCAGCCAGAAGGTATGGTCGACCGATCGGGCAGGCAGGCCATTCGTAGGCTTGGCGAAGGCCGGCGGCCGGCCTGATTCCTTCCAGGTCCGGCCGAAGTCGGCGGAGCGAAACACCGTCGGGCCCAGGTGGCCGGTCTTTGCCGCGGCCAGCAACGTTCGTCCATCGCGCGGGTCGAGCTGCACGTGACTGATGTTGTGACCCAGGAAGTGCGGGCCGTCGACCGTCCAGGCGTCGCGCTGCGAGTCACCGTTGAACAGCCAAGCGCCCTTGCGCGTCGCTACGAGCAGCACCAGACGGGTTGGCGCAGAGTTCATGTCAGTCCCCGTGAGAACGCTGCGACCGTGCAGCGCGGCGAGGCGGCGGGTATCGCCCCACCGCTACGACGTTCGAGCCGGACGAAAATCGACACACACTGCCGGCGCAGATACCAGAAGAACCAGCCGCGTCACCCGCATCATCCGTCGATCACACGCCCGCCACGCTCGTAGACGCGCTCTCGCGACACGGCACGGGCGGCGGCCATGCCGGAGTGTTCTTCTAGCGCCATGAGGCGGGAGTAACCGACCGCGTCCCGTGCCAAGATGGCCAGCAGGCGGCTTGCGCAGGTCGGACGTTTCCACAGACGCATTCTGGCCTATAGCCCGCTCTGGTCTGGGCGCTTATCGAATGCCTCGAGCGGCAGAGACGGTCAACTGAGTAAATGTGTGCCGGCTCAGGGTCGACCGCGGCTCGTCATTGGCAAATCAACCGCACCGCGAGGGAATGTTCAAGCGGCGCCCTCTGCTCCGTATTGGAATCACCAGCGTTCGCGCAGCCCATGGGTCGGCTTCAGGTAAGTGCGCGTGAGGCCACTGCCTAAGACGCGCTGAGACGAAAAGCGGCCTGCGCGTCATCGCAGCCCGCTCATTAAGCACAACCCTCGCGTCTACCCCCTTCGTCGTGGTAGCGGAGGAATTGCGGATTGCCAAGTACTGAGGGGCTCGCAGTGCATCACTCGCCACCGCTCGATGGCCGGGTCGCGG
>JANYBE010000114.1 GCA_025360945.1 Rhizobacter sp.
CGATGCCCGAGAGCTCCAGGATCTGCGGCGTGCCGACCGCACCGGTCGAGAGGATCACTTCACCGCCGGCCCGCACCCGCACTTCGGTGCGTGTGCCGCTGCCGGCCTGGATGACCTCGACCCCGACCGCACGCAGCATTCCTTCGCGGCCTTCGCCTGTCGCGCTGTGCCCGTCGAGCAACACGCGGGCAATGTGCGCGCCGGTCCACACCTGCAGGTTCGCGCGGTGCTCGGCCGGGCGCAGAAATGCCTTGGTCGCGTTCCAGCGCACGCCGGCTCTCTGGTTGACGTGGAAGTAACCCACACCTTCGTTGTCGCCGCGATTGAAATCGTCGGTCCACGGGATGCCGGCCTGCTGCGCCGCTTGCGCGAACGCATCGAGCAGGTCCCAGCGCAGGCGCTGCTTCTCAACGCGCCACTCGCCGCCGGCGCGTGCGCCGCTCGGGTCGAAACCGGGCGCGGCGTGCATCGCGTCGGCGCCCTTGTAGAAGTCTTCGTGCTTCAGGAAGTGCGGTAGGCAGTCGGCCCAGCTCCAGCCGGGGTTGGCGCCGAAACCGTCGCCGGCGCCCCAGCCGTCGTAGTCCCGCGCCTGGCCGCGCATGTAGATCATGCCGTTGATGCTGCTGCAGCCGCCCAGCACCTTGCCACGCGGGTAGCGCAAGCTGCGGCCATTCAGACCCGGGTCGGCGTCGGTCGAATAAAGCCAGTCGGTGCGCGGGTTGCCTATGCAATACAGGTAGCCGACCGGGATGTGCACCCACAGGTAGTCGTCGTTGCCGCCGGCCTCGATAAGCAGCACATGCTTGGTCGGGTCGGCACTGAGCCGGTTCGCCAGCAGGCAGCCGGCCGTGCCGCCGCCGCAGATGATGTAGTCGTAAATCGTTGCGGACATGGTCTCAATGCGCGCCAACTGCCAGGATGGGAAAGAGCTTGACCAGCCCGTCCGACATGACCTCGACCGACAGCGCCGCGAGCAGCAGGCCCATCAGCCGCGTCATCACGTTGATGCCGGTCTTGCCCAACGCCCTGGCGATGCGCCCGGACAGGCTGAACGCAACCCACACCGCCGCGCCGATGACCACGCCGTAGAGCACCAGCACGCCAAGCTGCCACCAGTGGCGCGTCTTGTCGGCGTAGATGATCATTGTCGAGATCGCGGCCGGCCCCGTGAGCAGCGGAATCGTCAGGGGCACGATCGCTATGCTGGCGCCGGCGTCGGCCTTGTCGCCGCCGTCGGCAAGGTCATCCTTGCGCACTTCGGCGGGTTGCGCGTTGAGCATCTGCAATGCCGACATCAGCAGCAGCAACCCGCCGCCGACCTGGAACGACGCGAGCGAGATGCCAAAGAACTCGATGATCTTCAGGCCGGCGAGCGCGCTGACGGCAATCACGATGAAGGTCGACAGCGCCGCCACACGCACCGTGCGCTGGCGCTGCTGGCGCGTGAAGCCGCTCGTGAAATGGATGAAGAACGGAATCGCCCCGATCGGATTGACAATCGCCAGCAGCGCAATCAGCGGTTTGTAAAGATCCATGCAAGATTGTGGCGCGTCATCCCGGGGGCGCAGCGGCAATTTCCCGCAGGTAACGCAAGCCCGATACCGCGCGCGCGCCATACCAGCTTAGCAGCTCGCCATCGACGAGGCGCGCTTGCGCATTCGGGCACAGTGCGCGCGCTTCGGCAAGATGCCGTTCGGTGAATGAATAGGGCTCTGAGCTGAGCAGCACCTGCTGCACGTCGGCGAGCCAGGGCGCGTCGCTGCGCACAACGGGGTAGCGGGCCGCGCCCGCGGCGCCACCAGGCGCGTCGGGCAGCGTGCGCCACCCGATGCGCGCGAGCATCGCGGCGATGTAGGTGTCGCTCGCGACCGTCATCCACGGGTCGCGCCAGATCAGGTACAGCACCCGCTGCGGCGAGCGGGCGTCGGGACAGATGAGATCCAGTTCGTGTTGCAGCGCGTGCGTCAGCGCCTTGGCGCGCTCGCGCACCGCGCCATCGGCACCAAAGTGCTCGACCATCTGCTCGACGAGCGCAAGGTTGTCCTCGGGCCGCAGCGGGTGCGTGACGATGACCTGCGGCGGATTCGGCCAGGCATGGATCGCCTGGACGGTCTCCAGGCGGTTCTCGTCAATATTGACGAGCACGTGCGTCGGCGCCAGGCGCCGCAGCTTGGCGAGGTTCACCTCCTTGGTGCCGCCGACCTTGGGCACGTCGCGCAGCATCGCTGCAGGGTGAACGCAAAAGCCGGTTCGTGCGACGAGCCGCTCGAGCAACCCGAGTTCGACGAGCAGTTCGGTCACGCTTGGCACCAGGCTGGCAATGCGCATGCCGCTCACCCCGGTGCGCCTTTGGCCATCGCGGGCAGCAAGCCGGTGACGGCAAAACCATTGCTCTCGGGCGTCATGGCGTCGGGTTCGCGCATCGTGAGATCTGAAATTTCCAAAGGGCTCGGGGCGGCGGACCATATCTGCCCGAAAACAACACTTTCACCATTCGCCCTGTGCATACTTTGCTGCAATTCACTTATATTCACAAATCTGTGTATGGAAGCAGCGCCTTCGCTTGAATGGTTCACGATGGGTAGAAGCTCCACATGGTCTTCAGGAAATGGAAAGGGGCTCTCCCATGGGCAACAAACTGTACGTCGGTAATCTTT
>JANYBE010000158.1 GCA_025360945.1 Rhizobacter sp.
GCGGTCGCGGTCTGGCGTTGCAGCGCCTTCTGGGTTTCGTTGAACTGGTGCGCGTTTTGGATCGCGACCACCGCTTGGTCGGCGAAGGTGCGCAAAAGAGCTTGGTCGTGTGGACTGAAAGGCCGAGGCGGTTGACGCACGACCATCAGCGAGCCGATGCCTCGGTCTTGCCACAGCATGGGCACCCAGGCGGCCGAGAAATTACCAACCTCCCCGACCGTGTCACGTGCCCAGCGGTTGTTGCGCTCCTGGCCCATCGCGAGAGCGTCTTCGATTTGAACGATGCATCGATCGGAGATGGCCCGGCCTGTGTGGCTGTCCGCTAACGGCAAAGGTAGCGTGCGTGTCATCTTCCGCACGATCTCGCCGCGGATCGCTGCCGGACGAACCAGGCCCTCAGCGCCGACCAACACGACCCCTAAGTGGCCGGTGCCAAACAGGCGCTCGCAACTGTCCAGGATCTTCTCAAACACCGGCTGCGCGTCGCCCATCGAGCCGCTGATGACCTGCAGCACCTCGGCACTGGCCGTCTGCTGCTCCAGCGCTTCCTGCGTTTCCTTGAACAGCCGTACATTCTCGATGGCGATCACGGCCTGGTCGGCGAAGGACTGCAGCAGTTCGATCTGGTGCCGCCCCAACTCGCCTGGTTCGACACGGGTGACGCTGATCATCCCGATGACTGCAGCTTCCCGAAGCAGCGGCACCGCGGCGACCGCGCGAAAGCCGCGCAGCCGGGCCAGCTCGCGGTGGGGTTCAGTGGCACGCGGGTCGCTAGGCACGTCAGCCATCTGGATTGCCCGGCCCGTGAGCATTGGACTCATGGAGTAGCGGTCATCGACGACGACTCCCTCGACGAACTGCTGCACGAACTCGGCGCCCTGCTCGCCGGTGTGCGTCATTGCAGCCGGTAGCACCCGCTCGCCGTCCAGCAGCCAGACTGCGGCCGAGTGACCGTTTACCAGCCGCTTCGCGCTGGCGACGATGGCATCCAGCACTGGTTGCACGTTGCCGGGCGACTGCGCGATGACCCGCAAGACCTCGGCCGTGGCGGTCTGGCGCTCCAGCGCCTCCTGCGTCTCGTTGAACAGGCGCACGTTCTCGATGGCGATCACGGCTTGGTCGGCGAAGGACTGCGCCAGCGCAATGTCCGTGACGCTGAAGGGCTCGGGCTTGGCGCGCTGGAACGTCAGTACGCCGAGGGATTCTTGATCTTGGCCGCGCAGCAGGGGCAGGATCAAGGACGATCGAGTGCCCGTTTGGTCATAGACAGACTGCTGGTAATCAGGCAACAGGATCGCAGACCAGTCGGGACTGTGCACCGGCGCCCTCGAGAGCAGTGCACGCGACGGAAAATTATGCAGCGGATCGACGGGGAGGATTAGCCGATTGCGCGCTGTGCCATCGGTTGTAGCGCGGCTCAGCTGAACCAAGACTTCGCCATCACGGTGAAAAAAGGCGGAGAGGTGACATCCCAGCAGCCGCCTAGCTGCGCTGACGATGACGTCCACCACCGGCATCACATCGGTGGGCGACTGGCTGATAACGCGCAGTATCTCTGCGGTGGCAGTCTGCTGTTCCAGGGCCTCGGTGAGTTCCGCTGTGCGCTCCTCGACCTTGAGTTCCAACCCGGCGTAAGAAGCTTTGAGATCGCGGCCCATCCTGTTGAATTGTTCAGCCAATTCCTCGAGTTCATCGCCAGATCGAACCTCGATTCGCTGGTCGAGTTCACCGGCGCCGATTCGGGCAGCCCCTTCCTGGAGCGCGCGGATGGGCTGAATCAGAGCGCGCGCCAAGAAAAAACTTCCTGCTATTGCAACCAGTAAGCCTGCGACAAGGAGCAGCGCCAGTCGAGCGACCGAGGCATACATTGGAGCGAACGCTTCGGCCCTGGGCGACTCCACGAATACCACCCAGTTCAGGGTCGGAATCCGGGAACTAGCCGAAAAGACTTCCCGTCCCGACGGATCTCGGGCTCCCGCGGCAGCGCCTTCGCTCGTCGTACCTAGAGCCGCGACTTGGGGAAGAGACCTCAGGTCGGTCTTCTTCAGTACCAAGCTGATGTCTGGGTGCGCGATGAGGGTCCCGGTCGAATCGATCGCGTAGGCAATGCCCGACACCCCAATCTTGATGCGGGAAACTACGTCCCAAACGAACTTGAGGTTCACGTCCGCCAGCGTCACGTCCCCGCCGCCCCCCGCTGGGAGCGCGATCGTCATGTAGGGCTCGCTTCCCTTGCGGAATTGCACTGGACCAAAGAACGTCTTGCTCGACTTTGCCGCCAGGTACGCCGGTTCACCCGAGAAGTCCGTGCCTGCATCGACCTGATCCATGGCCAGGCGCGATACGTGAAGGCGTTCGCGTCCATCTGGGCCTATCCACACCAGTTCCGTGATCGCCGGAACTTGGCGAAGCAGCTTCAGATAGTCGATGCGCCGTTGCTCGAGTGGGGCTGTCGTACTGTCGATCCGAGGAAAGGCAGTCCATCGCATCTGGTGCTCGATGTCAAAGATGTACTGCTCGATCCGATTGGCTGCGCCTTGCGCCTTCTCCAGTTGCAGCGTGACCAGATGGGCCTGGGTCTCGCGCCAGGAGAAATACAGACTCACCACTCCGCTGGAGACCAACACCCCCGAGACGACGAGGATGATCAGCGTCGCGTACTTGGGGAAGAGGCGCAAGCGAAATGTCCTCACGGAGACGGACAGCCTCTGCAAATGGGGCAAACTATTTGCCGTTTTTGAGAGTAAGTGTTTTTACTATTTCCCATTAAATAGTCCAGCAGGTCTATGCTTTGACACGACACGTCCGGCTTTCGACCGACACTGTCACATCTTTGTACGGTGGTATGTCAAGGCGCATCGCTATTCGATCAACTCGACTGCAATTGCTAGCGGTAACAACGAGCTTTCAATTGAGCTCTTGGAGAGAGCGCTAATAATTCTGCAGCCGTGGAGTTAGAAGTGCCTGGCAGCATTCACTCACCAATCACTTGGTCTGCCATTAACCGTAGCGTAGGCGGAAACGTCAAGCCCAGTTTCGCAGCAGTTTTGAGATTAAGTGTTAGATAAAACCTTGTCGGCTGCTCCGCCGGTAGGTCGACAACCTTAGCGCCCTTGACTATCTGGTCGATATAGCCTGCCGTCCGGCGTAGTCCGTCCGCAGTGCTTGGTCCATATGACATTAACCCACCTGCATCTACGAACTGCCCCACCTCATACATGGCCGGGATGTGAAGCGCCGCAGCACCTTCCAAGACTTGCTGCCTATTCGAGATGGTAAGTGCGTCGAACACCACCAGCATCGCGTCAGCTCGAAGCTTGCTGATGGTGACAAGTGCGCCAGCAAAATCCTCGGACTTACGTACTTCGACCGAATCGACCTTAATTTTCAGGATTTCGGCCGCCTTTTGCATTGCCGTAAAACGAACACTCATGCCTTGATCATTGGCGTTCCAAATAATTGCAATACGCGCAGCCTTCGGTAGGGTTTCCTTCAAGAGTTGCATCCGCTTTGAATTCAGTCCAACGTTTTCATCGGACATCCCAGTTATATTCCCGCCGGGTCGCGCAAGACTTTCAATCAGGCCAGTCGCCACCGCGTCTCCACCTACTGATCCCATGATGATAGGAATCTGAGTTGTAGCCTGTTTGGCAGCCAACGTTGGAGGCCCGCCTTGCGTGACAATAATATCCACGCCTAGCCTGACCAACTCGGCCGCCAACACGGGGAGAATCTCAGCTTTACCTTCCGAAAATCGTGCAACGAAGGTGATATTTTTTCCTTCGATGTATCCTAGCCCGACCAAGGCGTCGATTAACGCCGCAGGTGGTTTACCGTCAGATGTGCGGCCAGTGCCTGACAAATAAGCAACACGAACTGCCGTTTGAGGCATGGACTGCGCCTTGAGGCGCAGAGAAGTAACAAGAATTCCAGCACCGAACGGAACAACAACCTGCCGTCGAGTAATCATTCAATCTTTCCTGAATGTGGTGAGCCAGTGAGGCATCGTCATGGAGTCCCTCAATCCACAAGCCAGCACCGTGCCGACCAACTGTAACCAGTTCCAGCGCCGAACGTCGATTGCCGAATTCATGGACCGTTTTAGAGCGGAGGCGTTGTGCAGGGCTCTGTCGCAATAGTGGGCTACAGGCCAGCGGAACCGCAGCGGGTCCACAAGATCAAAACGCGAGGGAGTAGAACTGGTTGGCTGCGGACATGGTTTCGCATTCGGGGCAGGCCATCTGCCCCTTGCGAATCATGTGCATAGTCTCGATTCCGGCGATGGTTCGCGCGGG
>JANYBE010000245.1 GCA_025360945.1 Rhizobacter sp.
CACGCCGCTGGCCTTCTTGCAGGTCAGCATCATCCCGGAGCGGTTGAAGATCTGCGCGACGTTTACCATCGGCACACCGGCTTCGCGCGCGGCGAGCGCGCTCGGCATCCAGTCGACCGTCAGGTCGGCGCCCTTGGCGGCGAGCACCTGTGCGGGCGCGATGTCGGGGCCCCCCGGCTTGATCGTTACATCAAGGTCGGCTTCCTTGTAAAAGCCCTTGGCCTGCGCGACGTAGTAGCCGGCGAACTGGGCCTGCGGCAGCCACTTGAGCTGCACGGTGACCTTGTCGGCGGCCATGGCCGAGCCGGCCAGACCCGCCAGCAGGAGCGAGAGCGCGAGAATTGTTTTACGCATGTCTGAGAACTCCGGAGGTTGTGCCTTGCGGCGTGGTGGAACTAGGAACAAGGAACAAGGAACAAGGAACAAGGATTGGAACCGATTCATGCGCTGGTGCGAATCGAGGGATGCCAGAAAGTCGCGCGCCGCTCGACCCAGCCGAGCACGCCATAGAGCACCGAGCCGGCAAGCGCCGCGACAAGGATCGCGGCCCAGACCAGGCCCATATTGAGCCGTGCCGCCTCGGTCGAGATGCGAAAGCCCAGGCCGGCGACCGGCGAGCCAAAGAACTCGGCAACGATCGCGCCGATCATCGCCAGCGTCGAGTTGATCTTCATCGCATTGAACACGAACGGCAGCGCGACCGGGATGCGCAGCGAGAAGAGGGTGCGCCAGTAGCCTGCGCCGTAGGAGCGCATCAGGTCGCGCTCCATGTGGCCAGATTCGGCCAGACCGGCGAGCGTGTTCACCAGCATTGGGAAGAAGGTCATGATCACGACGACCGCGGCCTTGGATTCCCAGTCGAAGCCGAACCACATCACCATTATCGGCGCGATGCCGATCAGCGGCACGGCGCTGGCGAGCGCTGCCAGCGGCAGCAGGCCGCGCTGCAGGAACGGGCTTCGGTCGATCAGCACGCCGGTGACAAAGCCGAGCGCGCAGCCGGCGACCAGGCCGATCAGTGCCGAGTGCAGCACGGTCTGCGTGAAGTCGCCGGCGAGCACGGGCAGGTTGGTGAGCAAGGAATGACCGATCACACTGGGCGCGGGAAGGAGCACGCGCGGCACGTCGAAGAATTCGACGAGCAACTGCCAGGCCATGAGCACCCAGGCACCGAACAGCAGTGGCGTGCCGAAGCGACCGACAGGGCTGCGTTCGTCGAACGCGGCGAGCCAGCGCACGCTGAGCACAGCAAGTACCAGCAAGGCCAGGCCCATGGCCACGGGCAGCGCGAGGCTCATTTGCGGCCTCCCGGCGCGAGCGCGCGTTCGGCAAAGGCCACCGCGCCGGTGAGCACCAGCCCGAGCAGGGCCGACATCACGAGCGCCGACCAGATCTGCACCGTGTTGCCGTAGTACGACCCCGTGAGCAGCCGTGCGCCCAGGCCGGCCTGCGCGCCGGTCGGCAGTTCACCCACGATTGCGCCGACCAGGCCCGCGGCGATGCCCACGCGCAGCGACGGGAACAGGAACGGCAGCGAGGCCGGCACGCGCAGCTTCCAGAACGTGTGGTTGGCGCTTGCCGCGTAGGTGTGCAGCAGCTCCAGCTCCATCACGCCTGGCGAGCGCAGTCCTTTGACGAGCGCGACTGCGACCGGAAAAAAGCACAGGTACATCGAGATGATGGCTTTCGGGAACAGCCCGGTGAGCCCGACGCTGCCGAGAATCACGATCACGATCGGTGCGATGGCGAGCACCGGCACGGTCTGCGACGCGATGATCCATGGGAAGATGCTGCGCTCCAGCGTGCGCGAGTGCACGATCACGACGGCGAGCAGCGCACCCAGCAGCGTGCCCATCACGAAGCCGAGCAAGGTGGCCGAGCTCGTCACGCCGGCGTGATAGAGCAGGCTGCGCGGCGAATCCGGCGGCCAGCCAAACACCGAGTCGAACAGGTCGAGCGCGATCTGGTGGGGTGCAGGCAGCACCGGGCGGTCCATGCTCAGCGTGAGCCGAACCAGGTCCAACGCACCCCAGCCGGGCTGCGAACTCAGCGTGCGCTCGATGACCTGTGGCGCGTTCAGTCCGATGGCCGCCGCGTACCAGATGACGAGCACGATGGCGACGACCGTGACGACCGGCCCGAAGCGCCACCACACGCCTTTGTCGCCGTCAGTGCTCACCGCCATGCCCGTCCTGCAAGGCGACGCGCACGCGATGCGCGATCTCGGTGAACTGCGGCGTGTCGCGGATGTCGAGCGTGCGGTCGGCCGGCAGGCCTGACTTGATCATCTCGACGATGCGCCCCGGCCGCGGCGACATCACGATGATGCGCGAGGACAGGAACACCGCCTCGGGGATCGAGTGCGTGACGAATACGACAGTGCGCCTCTCGCGCTCCCACAGCCGCAGCAGTTGCTCGTTGAGCCGGTCGCGGGTGATCTCGTCGAGCGCGCCGAAAGGCTCGTCCATCATCAGCAGCTTGGGCTCGAAGCCGAGCGCGCGCGCGATCGACACGCGCTGCTGCATCCCGCCTGACAGCTGCCACGGGTACTTGCCCTCGAAGCCCTTCAGGCCGACGCGCTCTAGGTGGGCCATCGCCGTTTGGCGCGCCTGATCCATCGCGATGCCGTGGATCTCGAGCGGCAGGCAGACGTTGGCGAGCACCGTGCGCCACGGGAACAGCGCTGGCGCCTGGAACACGTAGCCGTAGGCGCGCTTCAAACGGGCATCGCGCGAACTCATGCCGTTGACGCGCACGCTGCCCGAGCTGACCTGCTCCAAATCGGCGATCACCCGCAGCAGCGTCGTCTTGCCGCAGCCCGACGGGCCGATCAGCGAGATGAACTCGCCCTCCTCGATATCCAGACTGACGTTGTCGAGCGCGGTGACGGTGTGTTCCTTGGCAGGGTAGACGACCGAGACGCTTTGGACTTCGACCGTGGAGGGGCAGTGCAGTGGCAAAGGTTCAGACACGCGGATCACACACGAGAGGGGTTGTTCGGGTGCGTCGTCCAGTTGGCGTACGCGGCCGGCACCGATTGTCCTGTACGCGCGTCAATCTCTCCGGGCTCAAGCGCGTGCATCGTGATGCACTCGGGCACCGGACACACCGACACGCACAGATTGCAGCCCACACACTCGTTGTCGAGCACCTCGAAGTGGCGTTTGCCGTTTTTCATGGCACTGATGGCCTGGTGCGACGTGTCTTCGCAGACCACGTGGCAGCGGCCGCACTTGATGCAGGCGTCCTGGTTGATGCGCGCCTTCTCGATGTGGTTCAGGTTCAGCTGGTTCCAGTTGACGATGCTGGGCACGGCACGGCCGCGCAACGCGTCGATGCTGGTGAAGCCTTTTTCGTCCATGTAGTTCGACAGGCCATCGACCATGTCTTGCACGATCTTGAAGCCGTAGGTCATCGCGGCGGTGCAGACCTGCACGTTGCCGCAGCCCAGCGCAATGAACTCGGCTGCGTCGCGCCAGTTCGTGATGCCACCGATGCCCGAGATCGGCAGCCCGGTCATCTCGGGCGCGCGTGCGATCTCGGCGACCATATTCTGCGCAATCGGCTTCACGGCCGGGCCGCAGTAGCCGCCGTGCGAGCCGGTGCCGCCGGTGTTTGGGTAGATAAGCAGCGAGTCCAGATCGACGCCCATCACGGAGTTGATCGTGTTGATCAGCGACACCGCATCGGCGCCGCCGCGATGCGCGGCCATCGCCGGTGGCTTGATGTCGGCGATGTTGGGTGTGAGCTTCACGATCACCGGCAGCCGCGTGTACTGCTTGCACCAGCGCGTGACCATCTCGATGTACTCGGGCACCTGGCCAACGGCCGAGCCCATGCCGCGCTCGCTCATGCCGTGCGGGCAGCCGAAGTTGAGCTCGATGCCGTCGCAGCCGGTGTCCTCGACGCGCGGCAGGATCGCCTTCCAGGCATCCTCGGTGCACGGAACCATGATGGAGACGACGACCGCGCGGTCGGGCCAGTTACGTTTCACGCGCGCGATTTCTTCGAGATTCACCTGCAGCGGCCGGTCGGTGATTAGCTCGATGTTGTTGAAGCCGATCAGGCGCCGGTCCTGCGCGTACAGCGCCGCGTAGCGCGGGCCATTGACGTTGACGATCGGTGGCCCGGCCTCGCCCAGCGTCTTCCAGACCACGCCGCCCCAGCCAGCCTCGAAGGCGCGCACGACGTTGAACTCCTTGTCGGTGGGCGGTGCCGACGCGAGCCAGAAGGGGTTGCGGCTGCGGATGCCCGCGAAGGTGCTGCTGAGATCGGCCATCGTGTTTGTCCCAAGGATTTAGGCGGGGGTCGGGCGCGTGCGCTTGGAGGCCGTGTCGTGCCGGGCGAAGCCGAGCGCGCGGTCGATCGAGTACGCCGCGATCTTGCCGTGCTCGACAGCCTCGACGGTGAGGTCACGGCCGCCGAAGCTGCAGTCACCTCCGGCCCAGACCTTCTCCCACGACGTGCGACCTTCGTCGTCGACCGCGATGCGGCCGGACCTCAGCGCGAGCGTGGTGGCCGTCGGGTCGGCCAGCAGCAGCGTCTGGCCGATCGCTTTCAGTACGTTGTCGGCGGCCAGCTCCCAGTGCTTGCCGGTCATCTCGAGCCGGCCATTGATGTCGTGCACCTCGGCGAAGGTGGCGCCCTGCACGTGGCCCAGTGTGGTGTCGAGCGCCTTCAGCACGCTCCAGGTTCGGATCGTCACGCCGTTGTGCTGCGCCCATTCCTGTTCGTAGTTGGATGCCGGCATACGCGGCTGGTCGCGGCGGTAGACGATGGTCACTTCCTGGGCACCCAGCTTGCGCGACTGCACCGCAGCGTCCACCGCAGTCATGCCGCCGCCGATCACGACGACGCGCCGGCCGACCGGCACCGTGGCGTAGTCGCCCGCCTGGCGCAGGCCGGCGATGAATTCGATCGCATTGCCCACGCCGGGTGCCGTCTCGCTTGCCAGGCCGAGCGCGTTGACACCGCCCAGGCCGATACCGAGGAACACCGCGTCATACTGAGCCTGCAGGCCGTTGAGCACGACCTGTTGGCCAAGCGACTGGCCGTAGCGGATCTCGATGCCACCGACCGAGAGCAGCCACTCGATCTCCTTTTGCGCAAAGCCGTCGACGGTCTTGTAGCTCGCCAGGCCGTACTCGTTGAGGCCACCGGGCTTGGTCCTCGATTCAAACAGCGTCACCTCGTGGCCGAGCATCGCCGCGCGGTGCGCGCACGACAGGCCCGCGGGGCCGGCGCCGACGACGGCGACGCGCTTACCCGTGGACTCGGCGCGCTTGAACATCGGCGCACCGGGCGACCCGAAATACGCGTCGGTCGCGTGCCGTTGCAGCAGACCAATCTCGACCGGCTTGTCTTCGTTGGTGTTGCGAACGCAGGCCTGCTCGCACAGCACCTCGGTCGGACACACGCGCGCGCACATGCCGCCAAACACGTTCGCCTCGAGGATCGCCTTGGCCGCACCGCGCAGATTGTCTTCACTGATGCGACGGATGAACGACGGGATGTCGATGCCGGTCGGGCAGGCGTTGATACAGGGCGCGTCGAAGCAGTAGTAGCAGCGCTCGGCCTCGATCAGCGCCTGCACGTGGGTGAGGGGTGGATGGGCGTCGCTGAAGTTATCGGCGTACTGGCAGGCAGACAGGCGGCCGGGCTTGATGTCGGGCAGGGGCATTGGCAACAGTCCTGTCAGCCGGCGCGTGCCGTGTCACGCAAGACAGCGTGGGGCGCATGCAGGCTGGCCTGGCGCTTGACTGCGTCGAACATGCTCGCAAACGGGGGCCGGTTGACGTAGCGGCCCGCGCCGCGCTCGGCGCGCAGCTCGCCGTTCATCCAGACGATCTTGCCCTGCGACAAGG
>JANYBE010000267.1 GCA_025360945.1 Rhizobacter sp.
TCACCGCGCTGCAGTTCCAGGACATGGCCTCGCAGCTGATCGCCCACACGAACCAGCGGCTGCGCAACTGCGCCGACCGCATTGCCCGCGAAACCATGGGCGATGACGATGAGGGCGAAGCGGTGGTGGAGGCGGCGCCGCTGCGCCCGAATCCGGTGACCCAGGACGAGATGGACGCCGGTTCCGTCGAACTGTTCTGAGCCCGCCGCTTAAAGAAGTTAGCCCCAACGACCGAATACGCCACAGGTAATCTGGAGAACTACATGCATTCAATCCTCGCAGTCGACGACTCTGCGTCCATGCGCCAGATGGTGGCGTTCACGCTCAAGAGCGCTGGCTACAGCGTCGTCGAGGCCGTCGATGGCCAGGACGCCTGGGAAAAGACCGGCAAGAGCGATTTCGACCTGGTGCTGACCGACCAGAACATGCCACGCATGGACGGCATCAGCCTGACCAAGAAGCTGCGCGACAACCCGAAGTTCAAGTCCACGCCGATCTTGATCCTCACGACCGAGTCGAGCGACCAGATGAAGCACGCCGGCCGCAGCGCGGGAGCGACCGGCTGGCTGGTCAAGCCTTTCGATCCGGCCAAGCTGATCGAAGTGATCCGCAAGGTCATCCGCTGAACCGCCGGTACAGGAGCCAGACATGGGTGAGATGACATCAGAAGGCGCGAACATCGGCGCAGGCATCGACCTGAGCCAGTTCTATCAAGTCTTTTTCGAAGAAGCGGGCGAGAACCTCGACCGCATGGAAGCGCAGCTGCTCGAGATCGATATCGAGGCGGCCGATGACGAGGAGCTGAACTCGATCTTCCGCTGCGCGCATTCGGTCAAGGGTGGTGCGGCGACCTTCGGCTTTGCCGACGTGGCCGAGCTCACGCACCAGATGGAGACGCTGCTCGACAAGCTGCGTCGCCACGAGCTGACGCCGACCGCACCAATGGTGGACGTGCTGCTGCAGGCCGGCGACGCACTGCGCGCCCAGCTCGCGCGTCATCAGGGCGCTGGCGGCGACGCGATCGACACGAGCGAGCTGCTGGTTAGCATCCGCGCGATGAGTTCCGGCGAGGCCCGGCCGGTGGCCGCGCTGGCCAAGGTCGCCGCGGTCTCCGAACAGTTGCGTGACGAGCCCCTGGCCAAGCCCGAGGCCAAGCCGGCCGCCGGGGCCAGCCCGGCGCGCGAACTCGAGGTGCGAGTCGGCCCGCTGAAGGATCCGTCACAGGCCAACAACCTGATCGAGCTCTTCAATGAGATCACCGATCTGGGCACGATCGAGGCGATAGATGGCGGCCAGCCGAGCGACGGCATGCGGCGCTTCCGCGTCGTCACGACCAGCAGCGACAACGACCTGCTGGACCTGTTCACATTCCATGTCTCGCGCGACGAAGTGGCGCTGTTGCCGATGGGGCCAGGCTACGGCTTCCACGAGGGCGCGCCCGGCGCGCCGGCCGCCGATCCGGAACCAAGCGACCCGGGCTACGGTTTCTTCGACAACGCACCCGGCGCACCCGCAGCGGACGCGTCCGCAGCGGGCACGGTTGCCAAGGCTGATGTCGCCGCGGGCGATACGCCCAAGGCTGCGGCGCGTGCGCCGGCCCGGGCCGACAAGGCGCCTGCGGCCGCGCTCGAATCGTCGACGCTGCGCGTCTCGGTCGAGAAGGTCGACCAGCTCATCAACCTGGTCGGCGAACTCGTCATCACACAGGCGATGCTGGCGCAGAACAGCAAGCAGATCGACACCGCGCTGTACCAGCAGCTCGTGGCAGGCCTGGCCGATCTGGACCGCAACACCCGCGACCTGCAAGAGTCGGTGATGTCGATCCGGATGATTCCGATGTCGATGGTGTTCTCGCGCTTCCCGCGCATGCTGCGCGACCTCGCGGCCAAGCTCGGCAAGAAGGTCGAGTTCGTCACGCAGGGTGAGGCAACCGAGCTCGACAAGGGCCTGGTCGAGAAGATCACCGACCCGCTGACGCATCTGGTGCGCAACAGCTGCGACCACGGTATCGAAAGCCCGGCCGAACGCCTCGCCAAGGGCAAGCCCGAGCACGGCACGATTACGCTTGCGGCCTCGCACCAAGGCGGCTCGATCCTGATCGAGGTGCGTGACGACGGCAAGGGCCTGTCGCGCGCCAAGCTGCTGAGCAAGGCCCGCGAGCGTGGCATCGACGCCCCCGACTCGATGACCGATGCCGAAGTTTGGAGCCTGATCTTCGCGCCCGGCTTCTCGACCGCCGATGTCGTCACCGACGTGTCGGGTCGCGGTGTGGGCATGGACGTGGTGAAGAAGAACATCACGGCATTGGGCGGCACGGTCGAGATCGATTCGGCCGAAGGCTACGGCATGAGCGTCAAAGTGCGCCTGCCACTGACACTGGCAATCATGGATGGCATGTCGGTCGGCGTCGGCGAGGAGGTCTACATCCTGCCGCTGTCGTCGGTGATCGAGTCGTTCCAGGTCCAGCCCGAGAACATCAAGACGATCGGCGGCAGTGGCCGCGTGATCGAGGTGCGCGACGAATTCATGCCGGTGCTCGACCTCGAGCAAGTCTTCGGCGTGCCGCGCTTTGACTTCGAGAATGCCAGCGGCATCATGGTCGTTGCCGAGGCCGAGGGCGGTCGCGTCGCGCTGCTGGTCGACCAGCTGCTCGGCCAGCAGCAAGTCGTCGTGAAGAACCTCGAAGCCAACTACCGCCGCGTCAACGACATCTCGGGCGCCACGATCATGGGCGACGGCCGCGTCGCGCTGATCCTGGACGTGGGCAGCCTGGTGCGGCGCTCGCGGCACTAAGCCCCAGGTGGATCTTACGCGCGCGGCCCGCAACACCCCAGTGCTGCGGGCCGCGTCGCTTGGGGCGCGCCACCGCAGGCGCCGACCAGGGTCGATTGGTCTCAACCTGCTCGCCCGCAGGCCGATATCGCATGAGCCGGGTTTCACATCGACGGGCGGTCTCGAGACCAGCCACTGCACACGACAACAAGGAATTTGACATGAACCTCAACAACCTGCGAATCGCGACCCGCCTGAGCATTGGCTTCGGTGCCGTGCTCGCGTTGCTGCTCGTCATCGTGGTCATCGCCTACAGCAGGCTCAGCTCGACGAACGCCGGACTGTCGCAGCTGCTGGCTTACCAGCAGCAGGCCGAGCTGACACAGGCGTGGTCCGGCAAGACCCAGCTCAACGTCGCGCGCGCCGTCGCCGTGGCCAAGAGTTCCGGACAACCGGAGGTGCAGGCCTACTTCGACCCGCTCGTCAAGAAGACCTCTGCCGAGATCACCGAGATCCAGCAAAAGCTCGAGGCAATGATCACCTCGCCCGAGGCCAAGGAACTGATGGGCGTGATCGCAAAGAAGCGCGGTGAGTACATTGCCGCGCGCACCGGCGTGTTTGACGTGATCAAGCAGGCTGACTACGTCGCGGCCGAGGAGCAACTCAAGAGCAAGATGCTGCCGGCAGCCGATGCCTATCTGGGCGCGATGGCCAATGTCCAGACGCTGCAGGACAGCTTGGCCGAAAAAGATGCGACCGGCCTCGACAGCGGTATGCGCAACGCGAGCACAGCTTTGCTGGTGCTGCTCGTTGCCAGCCTCGCGGTCGGTGCGTTGATGGCGGTCGTGATCACGCGCTCGGTCACGGTGCCGCTGCATGAGGCGGTCGACACGGCGCGCGTGATCGCCGCCAGCGACCTGTCGCAGACGGTTGACTCGAAACGCAAGGACGAGCTCGGCGACCTGCTGCGCGCGCTTGGCCAGATGCAGGGTGCGCTGCGCGGCCTGGTACGCCAGGTGCGCAACTCCACCGACAGCATCGGCACGGCCTCGGCCGAGATCGCCGTCGGCACGCAGGACCTGTCGGCCCGCACCGAGCAGGCGGCCTCCAACCTGCAGCAGACCGCGTCGTCGATGGAGCAGATCACGGCCACCGTGAAGCAAAGCGCCGACTCCGCCCGCCAGGCCAATCAGCTCGCCGCGTCGGCTTCCGAGGTAGCCATCCGCGGTGGTGTCGCGGTCTCGCAGGTCGTGGCGACGATGGAAGACATCAACGCCTCGTCGAAGAAGATCTCCGACATCATCGGCGTGATCGACGGTATCGCGTTCCAGACCAACATCCTGGCGCTCAACGCCGCAGTCGAAGCGGCGCGCGCCGGCGAGCAGGGCCGCGGCTTCGCGGTCGTCGCCAGCGAAGTGCGTTCGCTGGCCCAGCGCTCCGCGGCTGCGGCCAAGGAGATCAAGGGCCTGATCGGCGCCAGCGTCGACAAGGTCGAAGGCGGCACACGCCTCGTGACCGACGCCGGTGCGACGATGAACGAGATCGTCGGCTCGGTCAAGCGCGTCTCCGACATCATTGGCGAGATCACGGCCGCCTCCGGCGAGCAGAGCCAGGGCATCGGCGAGATCAACGGCGCGATCGCGCAACTCGACCAGATGACGCAGCAGAACGCTGCGCTCGTCGAGGAATCCACCGCCGCGGCCGAGAGCCTCAAGGAGCAGGCCGTGCGCCTGGCCGAGGTCGTCGGCACCTTCAAGCTCGAACATTGACCGCACGGCGCACGCAATCGGTCGACGTCTGCACGTTTCATACCCACACGCGAACGCACACGCACACGCAGACGCACACGCACACGCACACGCACACGCACACCACCATGCTCAAGCAGCTCAGCTTCAAACACAAGATCTCCCTGCTGATTGCGAGCTCGATCGCAGGCCTGGCGTTCATCGCCACGCTGTCGATCGTGCAAACGCGCAACGACATCATGGACGGCAAGAAGGCCGCCCTGCGCAGCGCCGTGCAGTCGGCGCACAACATCGCGGTGGCCTACCAGGCCAAGGCGGCCAGCGGCGCGATGAGCGAAGACGACGCCAAGAAGACCGCACGCGAAGCGATTCGTGTCTCGCGTTACGGTGGGGCCGAGGGCAAGTCCGACTACTTCTACATCTGGACCACGGACGGCGGCGGCGTGATGCACCCGTTCAAGCCCGAATGGGACGGCCAGGACATGATCGGCAAGGTCAAGGACGGGAACGGCCTGGACATCGTCAAGGCGCTGGTCGACGGCATGCGTGCGAGCAAGGACGGCACTGCGTTCGTCGACACCTCGTTCCCGCGCCCCGGCAAGACCGAATCGGTGCCCAAGCTGCAGTACGTGATCTTGGTGCCGGGCTGGAACTGGATGGTTGGCTCGGGCCTGTACACCGACGACGTGCGCGCCCAGGTGACTGCCGCCGTTACCCAGCAACTGGTCGCTTGCCTGCTCGTGATGGTGGCGATCGGCGCGATCGGCTGGTTGATCGTTCGCAACGTGCTTGCGCAACTCGGTGGCGAGCCGACGGCGGCGATGGCGGTGATGTCCGAAGTGGCGAACGGCAACCTCGCGGTCCACGTGCCCGCGGCGGCACCGGGCAGCCTGCTCGACAGCCTGAACCGCATGGTGCAGGCCGTGCGCTCGACGGTGCTGCAGGTGCGCCAGTCGGCCGACAGCATCCAGACCGCCAGCAGCGAAGTCGCGACCGGCAACCAGGACCTGAGCCAGCGCACCGAACAGACGGCGTCGAGCCTGCAGCAGGCCGCGAGCTCAATGGAGCAGCTCACCGGCACCGTCAAGCAAAGCGCCGACTCGGCGCGCCAGGCTAACCAGCTCGCCGCATCAGCGGCCGAAGTGGCGGCCCGCGGTGGCGTCGCAGTCTCGCAGGTCGTGACCACGATGGACGAGATCAATGCGTCCTCGCGCAAGATCGTCGACATCATCGGCGTGATCGACGGTATCGCCTTCCAGACCAACATCCTGGCGCTCAACGCCGCTGTCGAAGCCGCGCGCGCCGGCGAACAGGGCCGCGGCTTCGCGGTCGTTGCCAGCGAAGTGCGCAGCCTCGCAGGCCGCTCCGCCGAGGCCGCCAAGGAAATCAAAAGCCTCATCGGTGCGTCGGTCGAGAAGGTCGAGGGCGGTTCGCGCCTCGTCGCCGATGCCGGCAAGACGATGAACGAGATTGTCGGGTCGGTCAAGCGCGTCTCCGACATCATCGGCGAGATCACCGCCGCTGCGGCCGAACAGAGCCAGGGCATCGGCGAGGTCAACGGCTCGGTGGCCCAGCTCGACCAGATGACGCAGCAAAACGCCGCGCTCGTCGAGGAATCGGCCGCCGCCGCCGAATCGCTCAAAGACCAGGCCACCAAGCTCGCTCAGGTGGTC
>JANYBE010000270.1 GCA_025360945.1 Rhizobacter sp.
GCATCAACGCCTGGTTCGACGGCGAGCGGCTGCAGGTGCGCATCAGCAGCCAGATGCCGACCGGAGTGCGCGACTCGCTGTGCGACGCGATCCCAGGCCTCACCGCGGAGAACGTGCGCGTCGTCGTCGGCGACGTGGGCGGCGGGTTTGGCATGAAGACCGGCATCCACCCTGAGGACATCGTCGTCGCGTATGCGGCGCGCGAGCTGAAATGCGCGGTGCGCTGGCAAGCCGAGCGTGTCGAGGATTTTCTCTCGGCCACGCACGGCCGGGACGTGAGTAGCCGCGCCGAACTCGCACTCGACGCGAGTGGCCGGGTGCTCGCGATGCGCGTGCACTCGCTCGCCAACGTCGGTGCATACCCGACAGGAGCCGGCGTCGCGATCCAGTTGCTCATCGGGCCATGGGTCTCGACCAGCATCTACGACATCACGACCATCGACCTGCACTTCGTCGCGGTGATGACCAATACCATGCCGACCGGCGCCTACCGCGGCGCAGGTCGGCCCGAGGCAATCTACATCACCGAGCGCCTGTTCGACGCGGCCGCGCGCGAGATGAAACTCGATCCGGCCGAGCTGCGCCGCCGCAACTTGATTCGGCCCGAGCAGATGCCGTACAAGAATGCGATGGGCCAGGTCTACGACAGCGGCCGCTTCGAGCAGATCCTCGACCAGGGGCTGCTGCTTGCCGACTGGGAAGGCTTCAACGTGCGCCGCGGCGCGAGCGAGCAGCGCGGAATGCTGCGCGGCCGCGGCCTCGCGAGTTTCCTCGAATGGACCGGCGGCAACGTGCTCGAGGAACGCGTCACCGTCAATGTCGCGGCCGACGGGTTTATCGAGATCTCATCGGCGACGCAGGCGATGGGCCAGGGCATCGCCACCAGCTATGTGCAGCTTGCCGTCGACGTGTTCGGCGTGCCGCAGGAGCGCATACGCGTGCTGCAGGGCGATACCGATCGCGCCAACGGTTTCGGCAGCGCGGGTTCGCGCTCGCTGTTCACCGGCGGCACGGCGGTTCACGTGGCCAGCGTGCGCACCATTGAGCACGCCAAGCAGCTCGCCGGCGACGTGCTCGAGGCAGCACCCGCCGACATCGAATACCGTGTCGGCCGCTTTGGCGTCGTCGGCACCGACCTCGGCATCGACCTGTTCGAACTCGCCCGCCGGCAGCCCGAGCAGCGCATCTTCATCGACTCGACCAGCGCGGTCGGCGGCCCGACTTGGCCGAACAGCTGTCACGTGTGCGAGGTCGAGATTGATCCGGGCACTGGCCACGTCGAGGTCGTTGCGTATTCGTCGGTCAACGACATCGGGCGCGTCGTCAACCCCACCATCGTCACCGGCCAGATCGAAGGCGGCGCGGTGCAGGGCATCGGGCAGGCGCTGTGCGAGGCGATCCGCTACGACCCCGACAGTGGCCAGATGCTGACCGCGAGCTTCCAGGATTACGCGATGCCGCGCGCCGACATTGCCAGCAGCTTTTTCAAGACCGAATTTGATACCTCGATCCCGTGCCTGACCAACCTGCTCGGCGTCAAGGGTGTGGGCGAACTCGGCACGATTGGCGCTACGCCGGCGGTCGTCAACGCGGTGGTCGACGCGCTGGACCATGCCGGGCTTGGGCGCGCGGCCGAGCGCGTCCAGATGCCGCTGACCGCGCCGCGCGTCTGGCGTGCGCTGGCCGGCGAGTTCGATGCATCGCCGCTGGCCTGACCGGATGCGGCTCGCGCTCGCGCTTGTCCTTGCTGTCGGTGGCGCGCATGCCGCGTCGCAGGCACCGGTCGCCGCCGAGCACGGCATGGTCGTCACTGCCCAGCACCTGGCCACGCGCGTCGGCGTTGACGTGCTCAAGGACGGCGGCAACGCGGTCGATGCCGCGGTCGCGGTCGGCTATGCGCTTGCGGTCGTCTACCCGGCGGCCGGCAACCTCGGCGGTGGCGGCTTCATGACGATCCAGCTCGCCGACGGCCGCAAGACCTTCCTCGACTTCCGCGAGAAGGCGCCCCTGGCCGCAACCGCCGACATGTACCTCGACAAGGATGGCAAGGTCATCAAGGAAGCGAGCACGATCGGTCACCGGGCCGTCGGCGTGCCCGGCACGGTGTCTGGCATGGAGATGGCGCTGACCAGATACGGCACGATGAAGCGCGCCGCCGTGATTGCACCGGCGATCCGGTATGCGCGGGACGGCTTCGTGCTGGAGCAGGGAGACGTCGACCTGCTTCGCGCCGCCACCGACGACTTCAAGAGGGACGCGGCCAGCGGTGCGATCTTCCTGAACAAGGGCGAGGCCTTCGCGCCCGGCCAGAAGCTGGTGCAGAAAGACCTGGCCGCCACGTTAACTATGATCAGCGACAAGGGCGAAACGGGCTTCTACCACGGCGCGGTTGGCGCGGCCATCGTGACCAGCAGCCAGACCGGCAAGGGCCTGATCACGCAGGCCGATCTGGACCTGTACACGACGCGCGAACTGAAGCCGCTCGAGTGCGACTACCGCGGCTTTCACGTCGTCTCGGCGCCGCCGCCGAGTTCGGGCGGCGTGATCATCTGCGAGATCTTGAACGTGCTCGAAGGCTATCCGTTGAAGGACCTCGGCTTCCGTTCGGCGCAGGCGGTGCACTACCAGATTGAGGCAATGCGCCACGCCTACGTGGACCGCAACAACGCGCTAGGTGATCCGGACTTCGTCCAGAATCCGCTAGCCCACCTGCTCTCGAAAGACTACGCCGCCGCGCTGCGCACCGCGATCGACCCGAACCGGGCCGGCGTCTCAAAGGACATCAAGCCGGGTGTCGCGCCCCATGAAGGCAACAACACGACGCACTACTCGATCGTCGACCAGTGGGGCAACGCGGTGTCGGTGACCTACTCGCTGAATGACTGGTTCGGTGCCAGGGTGACGGCGGCCAAGACCGGTGTCGTCCTGAACGACGTGATGGACGATTTCACCGTGAAGGTCGGCGTGCCCAATATGTACGGCCTGGTGCAGGGCGAGGCAAACGCGATTCAACCGGGCAAGCGCCCGCTGAGTTCGATGAGCCCGACCATCGTCACGAAGGACGGCAGGACCGTGATGGTCCTCGGCACGCCGGGCGGCAGCCGCATCATCACCACGGTCGTGCACGCGATCATCAACGTGATCGATTACGGCATGAACGTGCAAGAGGCGGTGGACGCGCCGCGCTTTCATCAACAGTGGCAGCCTGACGTCACGGTCCTGGAGCCCTATGCGGTCGGGCCCGACACGCGCAGGATCCTCGAGGGCATGGGCCAGAAGCTGGTCGTCTACCCACCGATCAACCACCTCGCCGCGGTCCTCGTCGGTGCGCCGGCGCTGGGGGGAAAACCAATCGGCAACAAGCGCTTTTACGGCGCTATCGACCCGCGCTACAGCACCGGCCTCGCGCTCGGCTACTGAGGCGAGACGGCAGGCCCCTTCAGCTCGATCAGGTTGCCGTCCGGATCGCTGAAGTAGATCGAGGGTCCGTCGCCCTCGGCGCCGAAGTTGATCTGCGCCTTTGCGCTGCGCGGCAGGCGTTGAGCTTCGAGCAGCGCCAGGATCGCGGCTTCGTCGAATGGTTCGACGCGCAGGCACAGGTGGTCCATGTTACGCGCCTGCTCGCCGGCCGCGGGGCCGCCGCGCCGGCCGATCGAGCCGTCGACCGAGAGCAGATCGATCATCGACGCGCCGGCGCGCAAGTGCACGAGGCCGAGATCGTCGCGGCGCTTCACGAGTTCGCAGCCGAGCAGCTCGCGGTAGAACACGATCGAACGCTCGATGTCACGCACGCGCAGCACGACGTGGTCGATGCGCTGAACGGCGAAGGTACTTGCTTTACTCATCGAAAAATCCACCCTTGTAGAAGCTCCACGCGTTGCCGTCGTGCAGGTAGAAATATCCATCGGCGCAAAAGTCCTTGCCCGGAAAGTACTCGCGGTAGGCACGCGGGACGAGGCGCTCGAGTTGCGCGTCAGACAGTTCCTCGAACTGATCCGGCGTGATGGGCTGGCCGACCCGGAGTCTGCGTGATTCCATGGGGGACAACTATACGAGCCCGCGCTCAGGGTGCGAACTCGACCGACACCTCGCGCGTGTCGGCCGCTCCTTGCGCATCGACCGCGCTGAGCGTGTATTTGCCTGCGGCCGGCCGCGACTAAACCAAATCCTTGCCGGCCGCGACGCTGCCGTCAAAGGCCGAATCGGCGAACCAGTAGACCGCACCGGCGCGGCCAGCATTGGCGCGCAGCGTCAGCGTCGGCGCGCTCCTCAGCCGCAGCACGTAGGCCGCACCGCGCAACGGCGAGACGATCTGCGGACCGTCTTCGGCAACGGTCGCGTTGGCGCCGCCACGACGCGCCGTGGCCGGTGGCAGGCGCCGCGGCATGCCGGCCTGCGCGAACACCTGCAGCATGTCGCTCCCCAGTACTCGAATACCTCGCGGTGCGCGTGCTCGCCGGCGCCGCACACCGCGCGGCCGGTCGCGTCGTCGACCCACAGCGCTCGGTGCAGGGTGCTGACCTTGATCGGCGACTTCCGGGAATGAACCAGGTTGTCGCGAGGTCCCGGCCTGCTCTGCTCGTTCAACGCGATGGCGCTCGGCGCCAGCTCGCTGAAGCTTCAAGTTTTTTCGGTGATGCTGTCGACAAGCCCGCTGTGCACGAGCCTATTGACGGTCTTCTCCATCCCTGCTGCGGGCCTGATCAAGTCAAGCCGAGCTCCAGCTCAGGCTCGTGCACTGTAGGAACCGATTACATCGCGGACGTGGGCCGGTCCCGACGACGGTGGCACGAGGCCCGCGCCTGATGCGCCCGGCAGCCTGAACAGTTGCACCGGCACCGATGCCGCGCCGCAAGCCGATGCCGTGTACCTCTACCTGACCAACAACGCCTCGGCCGGGTCGGGCGAGCAGACCTTCGTGCAACCGACCTCGGTCAACAGCACCTCAGGCCTGAACCTGACCGGGCCGCTGAGGGTAGCAGGCAGCGCGAAGTCGAAGTTTGTCGTCAATGCGATAGGCAAGGCGCGGGGCAGCGACGTCACCTGCGGCATGAACCCGCCGGTGTTCGGCTTCAAGCCCTTCCCCCGAGCCGCGATCACCCGCGCTTGGCCACCAAGGTCAGGATATCGTAGCTCGCCACGAGTTCGCCATCCTGGTTGGTCACTTCCACGTCCCACGCGACCACGCCCTGGCCGACACCATTCGCGTCCTTTTTCTGGCGATCGGTCTTGCGCTTGCACGTGAGCCGCGCTCGGATCGTGTCGCCGATGCCGACCGGCTTGACGAAGCGCAGCGCGTCCAGCCCGTAGTTCGCCAGCACCGGGCCCGGTGCTGGCGAGACGAACAGGCCGGCCGCGGCCGAGAGCACGAAGTAGCCGTGCGCGATGCGCTTGCCGAACGGACTCTCCTTCGCTGCGATCTCGTCGAAGTGCATGTAGAAGAAGTCACCCGAGATGCCGCCGAACGCGACGATGTCGGCCTCGCCGACGGTGCGGCGATGCGTCAGCAGCGAGTCGCCGATCGACAGATCTTCGTACCAGCGGCGAAACGGATGCACCTCCGATTCATTCACCTTCGCGCCGCGAATGTGCTCGCCGGTGATCGCCGCGAGCATCGTCGGCGAGCCTTGCAGCGCGGCGCGTTGCAGGTAATGCCTGACGGCGCGGATGCCGCCCAGTTCCTCACCGCCACCGGCGCGGCCCGGGCCGCCATGCTTGAGCACCGGCAGCGGTGAGCCGTGGCCGGTAGACTCGACCGCGGCCTCGCGGTCGAGCACGAGCAGGCGGCCGTGCAGCGCCGCAGCAATCGGGATCACGCGCGCGGCGATCTTCGGGTCACGCGTGACCAGCGTGCCGACCAGGCTGCCCTTGCCACGCGCGGCGAGCGCGATGGCTTCGTCGATCCCGTCGTAGGGCATCAGCGTACTGACCGGGCCGAAAGCTTCGACATCGTGGACGGCAGCATGCGTGAGCGGCGCGCGGCTGAGCAGCAGCGTCGGTGAGAAGAACGCGCCCTCGGCGACGCCATCGCCGACCGGATTGAAGCCGTCGCGCGCGCCGTAGACGAGCTCGGCGCCTTGCATCAGCGTGGCGACGCGGTCGGCGACGTCGCTCTGCTGCACGTGCGAGGCCAGCGCGCCCATGCGCACCGTCTCGTTGGCCGGGTCCCCGACGACGGTCTTCGCGAGCCGTGTACGCAGCTTCTCCGCAACTGCGTCCAGGTGCTTGCGCGGCACGATTGCGCGGCGGATCGCGGTGCACTTCTGGCCGGACTTGACCGTCATCTCGCGCGCCACTTCCTTGACGAAGAGATCGAACTCCTCGTCGTCGGGCGTCACGTCGTCGGCCAGGATCGCGCAGTTCAGCGAGTCGGCCTCGGCGTTGAACGGGATCGAGTGGCGCACGACGTTCGGGTGCACGCGAAGCTTTGCGGCCGTGTCGGCCGAGCCGGTGAAGGTGACGACATCGCGGCCATCGAGCCGGTCCAGCAGATCGCCGGTGCTGCCGATCACGAGCTGCAGCGCGCCCGCGGGCAGGATGCCGGACTCATTGATCAACCGCACCGCGGCTTCGGTTAGGTAGCTCGTCGCGGTGGCGGGTTTGCCGATGCAGGGCATGCCGGCAAGGAAGCTCGGTGCGAACTTTTCGAGCAGACCCCAGATAGGGAAGTTGAACGCGTTGATGTGCACCGCGATGCCGCCGCGCGGCACCAGGATGTGCGTGCCGGCAAAGCTACCCTTCTTGCCCAGCGTCATCGCCGGGCCTTCATGCACGAGATTTCCCGAGGGCAGTTCGTTGGTGCCGACGCCCGCGTATGCGAACAACGTGCCACTGCCGCCTTCGATGTCGATCCAGCTGTCGGCCCGTGTCGCGCCCGTGTGGGCCGAGATCGCGTAGAGCCCTTCTTTGTGTTCGCCGAGATACTTCGCGAGCGCCTTCAGTGCGGACGCCCGTTGCTGGAAGTCCATCTTCATCAGCGCCGGCAGGCCTTTGTCACGCGCGTAGGCGACGGCCTCGGCGAAATCGATGGCCTCGGCGTGCGTGCTCGCCACCGGGTGGCCATTGATCGCGCTGCGAAGCACCTGCGCCCCTTGAGTTCCGATCCAGCGGCCGGCGATAAAGCTTTGAAGGGTGGTGGTCATGGTGTGTCGATCCTGATGAGTCAGCGTTCGTCGAACGAGAGCACGACGTGCGGCGTGAGTGGGTGGGCCTGGCAAGTCAGAACGAATCCGTTGGCGACCTCGTTCTTGTCAAGCGCGAAGTTGCGCTCCATGCGCACCTCGCCTTCGACGAGCTTGGCGCGGCAGGTGCCGCACACGCCCGAGGTGCACGAGAACGGTACTTCTAGCCCGGCGCCTGATGCGGCATCAAGAATGCTGGCCTGATCCTTCGTGAACGCGATCTCGCGCTTCAGCCCGTCGCGGATGATCGTGATGCGCGCGGTTTCGGCGTCGCCCGGCTTGGCCTCGTGGATCACTGCGCCGACTTGCTGCGCCTGCGCCCCGCTTTGGGGAGCAATGCCGAAGCGCTCGATGTGGATGCGGTCTTCCGGCACGCCTGCGGCGAGCAGCGCGGCTTCGGCTTCGTCGTTCATCTGGAACGGGCCGCAGATGAAGGCATGGTCGATGCCCGATGCCGGCACGACGCTGTTCAGAAACTCGGCGATCTTCTCGCGGTTCATCACGCCCATGTTCAGCGGCGCGTCGGTGTGCTCATCCGAGAACACGTGGTGCAGCGTCAGGCGCGTTAGGTACTTGTTCTTCAGATCCTCGATCTCTTCCTTGAACATCGTTGACCTGAGCGCGCGGTTGCCGTAGATCAGCGTGAAGTCGCTGAGCGGTTCGCGCGCCAGCACCGTCTTCATCGTCGACAGGATCGGCGTCACGCCGCTGCCGCCGGCGACACGATCAGCGTGATGGCGCCGCAGGGCCGCTTCTTCGTGCCGATCGAACCGACCGCGCGCCGCCACCATGTCGGCATTGCCGGCGGCAGCGGCGTGACGCCGATCCTGTCGACGATGAAGACGGTGCTGG
>JANYBE010000309.1 GCA_025360945.1 Rhizobacter sp.
CTGGCGGCTCGGCATGAGCTATACAGCCAGGCCCGGCAACGCAACCCGGCGCGATGGTCGGGCAATACGCGGGACTGGTCGCACATCGGCACGGTCACCCTCAATCCGGAGCGCGATGCGGTGGTGCTCACCATGGCTGCAAGCGCTCAACATACTCAGCAAAAAGCTGCGTGACTGAAGTGACAACTACCTTGACACGCGCCGGTCTCCTTGACCCGCGATCCGGGCTCAATGTCGCGCATTTGAATAGCACTTTGGTTTGCCAACGACCAACAACAGTGCCAACAGTCGGTTGGCAGTGCTTGCGTAAGTTTAGACAAACTCGGTGAGTCTGTCCGTGCGCTGTCGCACAGACTCGCCCCCCTATGATCGGATGATCATTCGGGGCAACAACCTAACTCCCACCATGCCTGACCAATCGGAATCGGAGGCGAGCCGCCAAGCGGCCTTAGATCAGTACGAAATTGTCGATACGTTCGCCGAGCAGGCGTACGACGACCTGACCAGTCTGGCCGCTGATACTTTCGGCACGCCGATTGCGGTGATTGCGTTCCTTGATCGAGACCGCAATTGGTTCAAGTCGCGGATTGGAGTGGCAGCGACTCATGCGCCACGAGAATTTGCTCTCTGCGAGCATTTGCTTCTCCGGCCAGGCGAGGTTTTGGTCGTCAATGACGCGGCGACCGATGAACGCTTCCGCGGCAATCCGCTTGTCCTGTCCGACCCGAACATCCGCTTCTATGCCGGCGCGCCTCTCGTTGCACCGTCCGGCCATGTTCTTGGCGCCATCTGCGCGATCGATACGAAACCGCGCGAGGCGAAGCCAGCGGCGATCGAGAAGCTTGTTTTTCTGGCAAAACAGGTTGTTGATGAGCTTGAACGGCGAAGACTAGCTCGAATCGCATGACGGTCCTCGGCCGACAACGCTGCACCTACGTTGCATCTTCAGTTCTGCCCTGCCGCGACATCGCTGGGCGGCGAGCTGAGTAGTGCCGTTGGAGGCCATTGTCCAGAGCTATGCAGTTCAGCGTCATGTGCCGCCCTCTGAAGGCGGCAGGCCGTGGGTTGCGTGACACCCTCATGTGTACAGCGCAGGAGATCCCGGTTCGAATCCGGGCGACCGTCACCATCGCGAGATGGTGACATGCTTCGCCGGCACCACGAGAGTCGACGGGTTCAGTACTGAGTGATAGGAGTTCGAAACTCAGTGAGACCGAACAGCGACCGCTTCCAGAATGTCTCCACGGCCTTCATCCGCCGTGATGTGTAGTACTGCCTCAATTTTCTCAGATGCCTCTCCCTCGAGAGAGTCGACGGACTCGGACATTTTGGGGCACGATCGCTACGCTTTTTAGTCGGTCCTGCAAATTCCGGATCCCGGCGTGATGGACCGTATCGGCATCGTGACCGCCGAATTCTTGGAACGTGACCGGTCATTTTCAGTGACGTGACCGGCCGCGCTATGCACTGGAGTAGGTCTGGGATCTGTGGTGCCCCGGTGCGGGCCTTCCGGTCTGTGCGAAGGCGGGCGATCTGTGTTGGCGCTGGGGACGAAATGAGCCGCGCGCCGGCGACCGTGTACGGCGCTCCGATGTCTCACAGACTCGCAGCATTGCTTTCGGTCGATTTGTCTGATGCGGTTCACCAGTACATCGGCACGCGGCTCATTTCGTCCTCAGCGCCAACAGGCCTCCCTCAACAGCAGTTGGCAGTCATCGACACCAAGAAGCAGCTCTCGCCGGACCGATATCAAATCGACGTCAGACCCACGCCGCGCATCAAGCCGCGGCGTCGGAAAGCGCGACAGGATGACGGCAACGGCAAATGAGAATGTCACGCGCTACCAGTCAGCGTCGTCAAGATCGAATGGTGAGCTCAGGCCCGTGAAATCGCCAATGTCTTTGGCGTCGTAGGGACCATTGAGCTCGTCGAAACCATTGCCGGCAACGTTAAGCACCCCTTGCCGGAACACGATCTTCTTGTTGCGGTCAATCTCGATCACCCGATTGTTGAACTGATCACTGATCAAGGTATGGCCGTTGCGCAAGCGGACCGCTCGCGTCGGCAGTGGATTGGGGTTGCTGCCCGGCATCGTGTTCGTCGCGTACTCCCACACGATCGCATCGTTCGGAGCAAGTTCGACGATGCGGTTGTTGTTTGAGTCCGTGACCAGAGTGTTTCCACTGGACAGCCTGCTCGCGAACGCCACCCCGTTCAGTGTTCCGCCCGCCGTGAACTCCTTGACGATCTGGTTGTGAATCGTCACCTCTATGGCGCGGTTGTTGCTTTCGTCTGCAATGAGCACGTTGCCATTTTCCAGCAGCTGCGCACTGTTGGGGTTGTTGAGCTGATTCAATCCATTTCCCGCAACACCCGTTGTCCCGTATTGCCACAGCAAGCGGCGCGCACGGTCGACGACGATCACGCGCTCGTTTGCCTGGTCTGTGATCATCACAAGCAAACCACGTCGACGCTGGAACTCGTTGACGACCGCTGCCTGGACCGGGGTATTCAATTGATTTGTCCCAGAGCCGGACACGCCCGCCTGTCCATATTGCCAAACGATCCGCCCTCGACGATCTACGAGGACAACGCGGTTATCCGGGCAACCATTGACGGCATCCGAGCAGCCCGGCAGCGGTGGGCTGCTGGATGGGATCCCCGTCCCTGAAATGAGTGTGAAACTTCCGACGCGCTCAGCGTCATTGACGCCCACTACGCTGTCCGGCCCGGGCTTGTCCGATCCATTGCCAAACCGCCACACAATTTCATGGGTGCGACGGTCAACCTCGATGACCCGATTGTTGAACTGATCGGCGATGAGGATATGGCGGGGTGAGTCGGCGTCTTCTTCGCCGGATGCCACAACCGGTATGGCCGCAGCAAAGAGACCGACGATGCAGGTGGTGGCCGAGAGCCATCTTTGCAGGCTGCGACGCGTCCGAAACCCTGGACGATACTGAACGATCATCATTTTCTCCTCGGTAGAGGCGCGCCCGGGACACGAGCACGCGAGTTCTGCCCCGGCCCTACCGACCGTGGCACGCCTGGCAGCCCGTCGGCCACCACACGGTAGATTCCAAACCGAAGCGAGTCGGTTCAACGCGCCCGGCATTCGTCGCGCATTCGGCCCCAGAGCCGCGCGAATGGCTGGCGCTTGCAGAACTATCCACGGCGAGAAAGGCCGGGATTCAACCGCTTTCGCTTTGTCTACCAAACCGTCGGCAGCCCACGTTGGCCCGGGTTCGAGACGTCATCCAAACCGGGTGCTGGCACACTGGGGAGGCCAGGCCATGAGGCACGGCGTAGCGGCGACGATGCGCTTCATCCCTGTCAAGTCGATTGAGCAGCAAGGCATGCTGTGCTCCAGTTCGTCTGCGACAGCTCGAACAGGCTCGTCATCGGTCGCTGGTGGGCATCGTAGATGCCGAGGTGGTCGATGCCGAGCACGTCGGAGATCGTGCGAAGGACGTTGACGGTCGTGTAATGGTTGCTGACGACGGCTCCCTTCTTGACGTAGGGGCCGACGACGAAGGCGGTGCTCCGGTGCGCGTCGACGTGGTCTGGACCGTCCTGCGCGTCGTCCTCGACGATGAAGATCAGCGTGTCGCTGGCATAGCGGCTCTTCGCTACCGCCTCGACCAGGCGTCCGACCGCGTAGTCGTTGTCGGCCACCTGGATCTCGGGCGTGTTGACGCCGTCGATCGCGGCCGCGTAGCTGCCCGTGTGGTCGTTCATGAAGCGGACGAGGCTGAGGCTGGGCAGGTTGCCATTGGCGACATAGCCGTTGAACTCGCGCTCCCATTCCCGCTCGCGATAAAAGTCGGGATAGGCATCGTCGAAGCCTCGGAAGTACGGATCGGTCAACGGCACGAGCTGCGGGTTCGCCGCGTACGACTGCACACTGTGGTTCGCGAACGGCGCCCGCTCGAGCGGGATCTGAAGCGCTCCGTACGGTGTGCCCGCGAGGTGGTAGCGGGTGAGGTCGATCATGAAGCCATAGTTGCGAACGGTCAGGCCAGCCCGAAGTGCGGCGTCCCAGAGATAGCCCTGTTGGAGCTCGCCGCCGGGGCCGTCGGGTGCAGCGACATTGCCGGTGCCGGGCAAGGTATCGGCATCGAGCGCCGCCGAGAGCGGATCCGCAGCCAAACGCGCGGTTCCGGTCAGGCCCACGTTTACGTTGCGATTCGTGCCTTCCCAGCCGTACGAACCGCCGCCTCCGTTGCCGGCATAGTTCGGCGGCAGCATCTTGGCGCCTGCGTCCGACTCGCGGCCGGCCGTGCTCCAGGGCCAGCCGTTTCCGCTGACGTCGCCACTGTCGTAGAAGTTGTCGAGCGTGACGAAGTTGTTCGCCAGCGCGTGCAGGTTAGGGGTGGTCATGCGTGGGAACTCGGTCAGTGAAGACTTGCCGTTGCCCTTGCCGAGATCGCCGAGCACTTGATCGTAGGTCCGGTTTTCCTTGATGATGTAGATCACCTGCTTGATGTTGGCATGCAGCGTCGCCATCGTCCGCGAGGCCTCATGGTCCTCGTCCGACTCGAAGCCGTTGTTGGCGGCGACCCGGCGGGTCCGCCGCTCGAGGTCTTCCTCACCGGGCACGGGCAGGCTGAGCAGCGCCGAGCCGGTGAGATTGAGCACGTACTCGTTGGGCGCAAATTTCACCGGCGAATTGGCCACCGGGCACGGTACCGTCTCGTAGCCCAAGCAGTTGCCCGAGTTCGGCCCCGGCACGGTCTTCGCATTAGTGACGTAGAGCGTGCGTCCGTCGGCCGCAACCCGGACGTCGGACGGATACCAGCCCGTCGGGATCAGGCCGGTCAGGTACGGCGCGCTTCCCAGCAGAGAGATCACGGCGAGCGAGTTCGTGCCGCGGTTGGTGACGTACAAGGTCTTGCCGTCGGGAGACAGCGCCAAGCCGTCGGGCGAGGCACCCTTGTAACGAGCCTTCTCGGGAGCGATCAGGCCGCGCGGCGCGATCGTCGACACCGTGTGGACGACGGCGTTTCGCGACGTGTCGATGACGGTGACGAGGTCGGCGTTGTCAGACGCGACATAGAGCGTGCGCTGGCTGCGGTCGAGCACCACCTTGTTCGGGTTGCCTTGGACTGCGATGCGCGACACTACCGAGGGGATCGAGCCGCCGATGTCGACGACGACGATTTCCCGGTCGCGCTCGCTGCTGACATAGGCGTAGCGGTTGCCCACGATGGCGACCGAGTTCGGATACTCGCCGCCCGGAGTGCCGCTGACCCCTCCGCTCTTGCCGGGCCGCAGGTCCTGCTCGCCGACCTTGACTCTGGCGACCAAGTCGACCACCGAGACCGAGTCGTTGTAGCGGTTCGCGACGACCGCGCGCTTTCCATCGGCCGTTACGGCGATTCCGGTCGCGGTCGGCCCCTGGGCCAGGCCGAGGCCGGCCGCGTGCCCGAGCGGGATCGGTTTGCCCGATTCGGCCCAGACCGTGCCCTGAAGCGCGAAGACGTGGACGTCGTCCTCGCCCGCCCCTGGGACGTAGAAGGACTTGCCGTCGGGTGCGAAAGCGATGCCCACGTAGCTGTTCGAGACCTGCAGCACTTGGCGCTGAACGGGCGTCGGCCGGCTGACGTCGAACACGAAGACGAACTGCGTCGAGTCGTTCGGCAGCAACTTGCCGGCCGCGTCGACGACGTAGTTGTAGCCCGTCGTCAGCACCAGCAAGATCTTGCCGTCGGGGCTCAGCGCTTCTGACTGCGCGTCGCCGGCCGGCAGCGTCGGCAGGTCGCTGAGTCGCGGCATCAGGGGCTGGTACACCGACTGCCGCGCTGCCGTCGGCGTGATCCACTGGCCGGTCGGCAGGCGGACCTTCGGCGACGACCCGAGGTCGTCGTCGTCGCGAGCGACTGAGATGCTCTGGATCGAGAGAAGTGCAAGCGCGGCAAGCGCCGATCGCGCGACGTTCAAATTCATGAGAGTCCTCGAGGAGTGGCGCAAACGCCCCTCGAAGGAAGGGACGGCATGAGTGACCTTAGGGCTCCTCCGTGACACAGTCGTAACAGCTCCGGACACTGGGAATCGGACACGCACCAAACCGCGGCGTCAAGCCACTGTCCCGGTTCCTTATCCATTTTCATGAGCGGAGGCGATGCATCGAGCCGCAAGCCGGAGGCCGCTCGGCCCAGGTGCCCGCGGACTCTCACCTCATCGGCAGCTGCAAATGACCGGGTACCCGCATGGCTCCGAGACCGTGAGTGCCGCCCGCGAAGGCATCGGCCGCTACATCATTGAGCGGAAAGCTCGGTGCGTTGAATACGAAGATCAGAAAGTTCGGCTCGTCCAGGATGTCGCTCATGACCATCGGGCCGACAGTGCCGTCCAGCAGTGGCGCAGGCACGCCGCCGGGCCCATCGCGCCCAGCCTGGAACAGCGCGTTCGTCGCATCACCTTGGAACGGAGGTGGCAGTGTGCGATGGCAGGTCCAGTTCCAGTACGGAAGCGCGAAGGTCTTGTTGCCCGTGAGCTCGCGGCAGATCTGCTCGAAGTACAGCAAGTAGGCACGATGCCAGGGCAGGAAAAACCAGTTGCTGTGCGGGCAATGATTGAGACGGATATCAGCCTGCCTGAACCAGTTGCGCGGGTCCGTTGAGGGCAGCGCCTTCATGGTGGCCACCGCTGCGCGGGTACGTGTCGACCGTGGCGTCCCCGGCCCCCAGCGTCGCGAGGTCGCGCCGAATGGGGCGCTTGCGAATCGCCTCCCAGAAGATCTCGCAGCCACCGAGCGACGCGCTGCCGAAGCCCAGGAGTGACGACTTGGCAAGAAATGCAATGACGGCTCTGCGGCCTTCGACAACCATAGTCATCTTGTGCCTTCTAAGGTTTGGTCCACAGCGTAGGCGACGAAACCAGAGGCCGCAAGGCACTCGCCGCCAACCTAGGGATGTCCCGCTCTTAGGGGGATGCGCTTGCGATGGCATGAACTAGCTTATGCGAGCACACACCCGATTCACCGGGCGCATCTCAGTCGCCGACTTCGTGTCGAGCGGCTGCCGTGTCCTCGGCGTGCGGCAACCGATCAACATCTGAGAGAACGCCATGGCCAAACCTAACGGCAAGTTTGTGTTGCATCTTCCGATCGACGCATCGGAGAACTCGGAGGTGAAGGCAGGTCACCCCGTCAAGGTGCTTGTGCGCGACGGTACGAATGTCAGCACGCAAGAGGTGGCGCTGGATGCAAAGGGCAACGGTACCGCGCACTTCGGCTTCGAGCGCAGACCAGCGCTGCTGCAGGTGGTGGTCGGACCACATGACGCGAGCGATGAAGAGCTCGAGGGTCTGCAGACGGTTCGCGCCGAAGTGGTTGCGCGCTCTTGGGGCGAACATGCCGAGCTGTCTTACCCGGCGATCCGCATTGCCCCCTTCTACTGGCGCTGGTGGCTGCACTGGTGCCGTGAGTTCGTGATCCACGGCCGGATTGTGTGTCCGGATGGCTTGCCCGCACCCGGCGCCAAGGTGTGCGCGTTCGACGTGGACGCGTGGTGGTGGTGGCACAGCACTCAGCAGGTCGGTTGCGCGACCACCGATGTGAACGGAGCGTTCGAGATCCGCTTTCGGTGGTGCTGCGGCTGGTGGCCGTGGTGGTGGTGGGCGCGGCGCCACTGGCGCGTTGAACCGTCGCTCGCCAAATTGATCCTCCCCGAGTTGCGCACGCGGCCGGGATTTCCGCCGATACCGCTGCCCGATCCGGCTCCCGACCTGAGCCTCTTCCACGCGCTTCTTCAGAACGAGGGGGCTCTGAGCAGTGGCCAGTCGCAGTCGCACCCGGAAAGGCGCGCGTTGGCGAGCCAGACGATGGCCTCCAAGCGAGGCACGAGCACAGCCGGCGTTTTCGACCCGGCGCTGATCGCTTCGCTGCAACCCGCGCTGAGCGACCGGCTGCCGGCCATCGCCGAGATCAACGCGCTGCATCTCTGGCCATGGTTCCCCTGGAACCCTTGGGTGGACTGCAACCCGGATATCGTCTTCCGCGCCACGCAAGACTGCCAGGAGAAGGGACAGGTCATCGTCGACGAGACGATCTGGCAGACACGCTGGAACGTGCCGACGAACCTGAACGTCACGCTTGTTGCCAATGATCGTGCCTGCTGCGTGCCGCCGCACCACGGCTGCGACGAAGGCGATTGCGTGGTGCTCACGCAGGCCTGCAGCACCCTGGTCGACCATATCGGCGGCAACTTCGGGGCGCCGGCCGCGCCAGCGGGCTTCGCGAATCCCGCTGCGGTCGCGAACGATGGCGATAGGCCCTTCGCAGGCGCGGTTACGTTGTCAGGCACGGCCGAGTGCATGGGCAAGGTCGATTACTACGAGTTCGAATGGTCGAATGACAACGGCCTCACGTTCAACGCAATGCCCAGCGCCGCTGCTGGCGGCTTCACGCGCAGCTATCTCGACCTCGGACCACTGCTGTTCGTCGACGTACCGTTCAGCCCGACCCCTCTTGACGGTCGCGTTGTGTTCGAGACCCTCGGCCGCTACGAGGCCGGGCATCCGCCAGCCAATTGGGGCATCACGCGGCTGTGGATGTTCAATCGTGATGTGCTGATGCAATGGCTGACTGAGAACAACTTCTCCGACGGCACCTATGTGCTTCGCGTCAAGGGTTGGGACTTCGTTGCGGGCCATTTGCAGAACCCGCGAATCCTCAACAACTGCGGCGACGACCACGGCCCGAACCGAATCGTGCTGACGCTTGACAACCGTTTCATCGGTGCGTCGGCGGTCGACCTCAGCGGCAATCCGCTCGACTCGCATGGGAACCGCTGCGGCGCTGGCTCCGTGCACACCTGCACGGTCGAACCCGACACCGGCTTCCTTTCGGTGAGGATCCTGCACGACGATGGCAGTGAGACGCAGGTCGAGGCCTGTGGCACGTCGGCCATCAAGGACACCGACTGGCTGGAGATCGACTTCTGGGCGCACGATCCCGATGGCCATATCGCTTACTACACGCTGGATGCGACCTATGGCGTGAACCTCGACAACGACCTGCTGTCACTCGGCGGCACGCTCACGCCGTGCCCGGTCCCCGCACCGGTGCCGGTGGCAACCCAGGTCGGGCCGGGGTATGCCGCGGCACTCGGCCAGGGCGCTGCGTCCCCCGTGTGGCAGGGCGGTGCGTTGCGGCTGCGCGTGAAGGCTAAGGCAGCGTTCCCGGTCACCTGCTGCTACCAACTGGAGTTGCGCGCCCACAAGCGCACGATCGCCAGTTGCGACTACAGCCTGTGGGGCCAGACCAATCTGAGCGAGACCAGCTTCATGATCGCGGTCTGAACCCCAGAGCGAGCCGTCTGCCATCACGGGCGGCCCGAAGCGCATGCAGATCGAATGGCTGATCGTGGGTGTTCTGGCGGTGTGGCGCATCACTCACCTGCTGGCGCTGGAGGAAGGCCCGTTCGACGCCGTACTCAAACTGCGCAGGACGTTGGGCGACGGCGCGCTGGGCCACCTGATGGACTGTTTTTATTGCCTGAGCCTGTGGGTCGGCCTCGCTGTGGCGTTTGGTGTGCAGGCGATGGCAGCCACGCCGACGCTAGTTGCGACCTTGCTTCTGTGGCCCGCCCTGTCGGGAGGGGCCTTGCTGCTGCAGCGCGCCACGGCACATGCCGAGGCCGCGCCGCCAGCAAACGACTTGCCAACGGAGGAATGAATGTCGTGTTGTGGAAGCCAGCGACAGGCGTATGCCGCAGCACTCTCGCAGCGCCGCGTGAAGCGCGTATCGGCGGTCGTCTCGACTGCTCCAGCGACCACGGTGGCCTCCGTAGCCACATCGGCCGACGGGGGGCGGTTCCAGTACCGGGGTAGCAGTGCTCTCAAGTTGCAGAATCCCGCCAATGGTCACCGCTATGTGTTCGCCACGCCAGGGGCGATCGTTCTTGCCGACGCGGCAGACACGACGTGGCTGGCGAGCTTCCCTTGGTTGCAGCAGATCCGGTAACAGGCCGCAGCGTGGTGCGACGCCAGTACAAGCAACCTTCATTGCTCTTGCATTGATCTGATGGACAGCAATAGGAGATGCTGCTTGAGAGCATCCCAAGTGCCTGTCGGCTCCCGGCGTTCGCGGAGAAACGATCTTGCGCTACAAGGTGAACGGCAGCGCCGAGATGACCGACCCAGCAATGGTGCGAGCTATAGCGAGCCCGCTTGAGCGTATGGTCCGGGAATCGTCGGCGACAGTGGCGAGCGGCGCGAGCCGCATCCCGTTCAAGAGAGTGAGTCGAATTCGACGCTTCCCATGGCGCTGCCGTTCATCAACGATGGTGGAGGAATCGATGGCAGTTCGCAAGCGAGAAGACGAGGTTTTCCCGAACGCGGGCGGCGGTGGACGTGGGCGGGTCCAGTCACTGGGTGGCCGTGCCGCCGCACAGCACCGCCGATCCGGTCCATGAATATGGCGCGATGACCGATGACCTGAACGCGATGGCCGAATGGCTGTTGGCGTGCGGCGTCGACACGGTCGTGCTGGAGACGGGCGTGTACTGGATCCCGGTGTACGAGGTGTTGGAGCAGCGTGGGCTGAAGGTCTGGCTCGTTGATGGGCGCCAGATGAAGTACGTGCCAGGCCGCAAGAGTGATGTGCAGGATTGCCAGTGGTTGCAGAAGCTGATGAGCTTGGGGCTGCTGCGCGCGGCGTTCCGCCCCGACGCCGAGGTCTGCGTGGTGCGCGCCGTGGCGCGCCAGCGTGATGTGCTCATTGCCGACCAAGCCAGCTCACCGACTAAATGGCAGAAGCTGACTCCCTGGAACGCGAACTACGGTGATGCCTTGGCGCTCGGCTTCGACAGTCAATGAGTTCGCGGGCTGATCGCTTGGTATGAAGAGCGTCTTGGGCAACTGTTGCTTGTGCGCTTTGCCGTTCTTCAGAAAGCGCGCTTGGCTTCCATCTTCGATGGTTCCGCCGCACTCGCAGGTACGGGTGCAGAACTCAAAATGAAACAATTCGCCGCGTCCATGAGGGCAATGAAGTTGAAGTCACCGTCCGACCCAGTTGGAATTTTTGATGCTGGACGCGGAAAATATTTGTCGACAGTGCCAATTGGCGCCGCTTACCTTCCTGGTGCGGTCCAGCAGCGCCGGGGAACTGATCCGTCAGCTGATCCATTCCGATGGATGGCGAGCGAATCGCTCAACGGCATCTGGCTGCGACTGTCGCGGTTGCGAGAACACATTGTCGAAGTCAACGAACAGCGCGCTCGTCATGCTTTGATGCTCCATCGGACCCGCGCTATTGGGTTGCTCGGGTCATCCCGTAGCATCTGCATGCATGTTTCAGCCGAGGCAAGCGCCGAGCGATAGTCCTCTCCCGCAGATCTCGGCGGCTTCGGCAGCTGCACTTCCGTGAACTGTCAGGGTGTGGCCAATTGCTGCCGCAAAAAACCCAGGAGCACCTGGTTGCGTTGCAGACGCATGCGCTCAGCGGTTGATACGGCACTGATGAGCGAGCCGAATTTGGACTGCGGCGTCCAGCCAGGCAGCGCGCGTACCAGGCTACCGTCCGCCAGACCGTCCTGACACAGGTAGTCGGGCAGCATTGCGATGCCGAGTCCGGCGCTCGCGGCTTCTGCCACCGCCTCAGGGTTGTCGACGTGATATCGGCTGTGCACGCGCACCCGGGCGATCTCGCCAGCGCACGCCAGCACCCAGAGATCGTCGGAGGCCTCGCGCCAAAAACACAGGCAGTCATGCCGGACCAAGTCGGCAGGTGTCACGGGCGTCCCGACGCTGGCCAAGTAGGCTGGCGCAGCGACCAGGGCCCATCCGACCATCGCCACGGGCTCGCTCACCAGACCTTGGGGTGGTGTTGACGACCAACGTAGGGCAATGTCGATTCTTTCGTAGGCGACGTCGACCATGCGATTCGGCGAGCTGCAATTCGACCTCGATTGCCGGGTGCAGGCGAAGGAACTCGGGTAACTTGACGGCCAACACTCGCTGACCCCAAGACACCGTGGCCGACAAGCGGATGCGGCCAGTCAGCTCCGAGCGCAACGCCAACAGCCGCTCTTCTCCAGCAATCATTTCGGCCAAGGCGCGGCGCGCGAAGTCGGCGTAGGCCTCGCCCGCCGGCGTAAGCGCGATGCGTCGTGTGCTGCGCGCAAACAGCGTTGCGCCGACCAATTGCTCGAGCAGCGCCACGCGCTTGCTCACCACGCTCTTGCCCACGCCAAGTTCCAGCGCCGCGCGGCTGACGCTGGCGCAGTCAACCACCTTGACGAAGGCAGCCAGCATGTCGGAGGAGACGGCCATTGTTTCCAATTTGGGTACAAACCGTTTGCATTGAAGCAGGTGCTTTTGCCACGTCAATGCATACATTGCATTGCCAGCGTGGCAACTGAAGCCACCCAACCTTCGGAGACAAACTCATGACCATCAAGATCTACGCCGATCCGATCACAGTCAATTGCCGCAAGGTGATCGCTGGACTCGACCTCATCGGTGCTCCTTACGAACTGATTCACGTCGACTATTTCAAGGGCGAACACAAGGCCGAACCTTACCTCGCGCTCAATCCCAACGCTTCGGTGCCGGCGATGACCGACGGTGACTTCGAACTCTGGGAATCAAATGCGATGCTGCAATACGCGGCCGACGTTCGGCAACGAGTCAGCGTACCCGCACGACTTGCAGGCCCGCGCCGATATCAACCGCTGGCTCCAGTGGGAGGGGTCGCACTGGTTCCCGAGCTGCTATGTCTTCCTCGTGGAGAACTGCGTCAAGCCGTTACTCGGCGGCGAGCCGGATATTGCGGTGCTCGACGCCCAGGCGGGACAGTTTCACAAGCTCGCAGGCATACTTGACAAGCGACTCACGGGGGAACAATGGGTTGCCGGCGACCGCCCCACGATCGCCGATATTGTCTTGGCCGCGCCGATGCATTCGCACGGGTGGCAGCGGCTGCCGATCTCCGACCATCCGAACCTGCAGCGCTGGTTGATCGACGGCATCGAGAAGCTGCCTTGCTGGCAGAAGACCGCCGTCTACGAAGGTTTCACCACCACGCGGCCGATCTGAACCCGCAGCTTTTAACGGCCACTTGGAACCCATGACGATGAGCCTCCAGAAATTTGTCCGCGCGACGATGCAATACACCGTCGACAACGGCGTCGCGCCAGACTACTACTTCTACGATCCTGATCCGTCTGTGAAGCTGAATCCGCCGGGCACTGACCCGCGCGAGGTCGAGGTCCACGATGCCTGGCCGCGAGTCGCCGAGTTGTCGGCCGACCGCGAGGGATTCGAACTGCACGACTTCGGCGCGCGCTTCGACCAGTTCGACGACGATGCGTCGGTTCACGCCAGCTTCTACCCGCAGGTCGTCGAGTTCGTGAAACAACACACCGGTGCCAAGCGCGTAGTCGTCTTCGACCACACCATTCGCAAACGCCTGCCCGCCGACTTGAAGCAGCAGACGACCGTGCAGCGGCCTGCGGTGATGCTGGTCCACAGCGATTACACCCCCGCGAGCGGCCCACAGCGCGTGCGCGACGTCGTGCCCGATGACGCGCAGGAACTGCTGACCCGACGGGTCGCGTTTTACAACGTCTGGAAGCCGCTGTACCAGCGCGTGGAGGAATTGCCGCTGGCAATGATCGATGCACAGACACAGGATGAAGCCGACTTGCTGCGCATGGATCTCAAATACCGCGAACGCACCGGCGAGATCTACGTGATGCGCCACTCACCGCGGCACCGCTGGTGCTACTTCCCTCAAATGGAAGCGAGCCATGCACTGCTTTTGAAGACCTACGACTCCGAAATCGATGGGCGCGCACGCTTCACGGGTCACAGTGCTTTTGAAGACCCGACGACGCCATCGAATGCGCCCAAGCGCGAGAGCATCGAAGTGCGGACCATGGCGTTCTTCTGAGCGTCCGCACATGGGCACCGTCGTCGCGCCGCTTCGGTACGTCGCGCCGCAGGCGCAGCCGCTTCGCACCTATGCGTACGATCCGCCTCATGGGGCGCAGCGATTCAACGGGACGCTGGTCGAACACACCATGCCGATCCACGACGCGCGTGGCTTGAGCCTAAACATCGAGTTGTGTGGCACGGGCTTCATGCTGACGGAGCACCGCAGTGACGTCCGCCGCTTCGACTCTGACCCGGAAATAATCGACGTCGGCTACCTTGAAGGCGAGACGCTGGTGCGGCAGATCACCGGCGCGCCGTACGCCCGCGTGTTCGACCACACGCTGCGTTGCCGGGCGGCACACCGCCCGCCGCTCGACGGCATGGGTGGCTCGTTCGCTGCGGTGCGCGAGCCAGTTGGCCGCGTGCACGCCGACTACACGCCGATGTCGGCACCGCTCCGGCTGAGACATGTGCTTGGCGAGGAAGCTCCCGCGCGGGCGATGCGCAGCCGCTACCTGATCATCGGCCTGTGGCGGCCACTGCTTCGCGAGCCCTTGCAAGATGCGCCGCTGGCGCTTGCCGATGCGCGCAGCATCCGTCGCGATGAACTGATGTCCAACGACCTCGTCTACCCCGACCGGCTTGGCCAGACCTACGCGGTGCAGCACGACACTGCTCACCGCTGGTACTACTTCGCGGACCAAACACGCGACGAAGTGACAATATTTGTCCACTACGACAGCGCCCGGGCGCTCGACGCGGTCACGGGTGCATGTCCACACACCGCGTTCGAGCATCCACAGACGCCCGTGGGCGCCACGCCGAGACAGAGCATTGAGTTGCGCGCTCTGGCGTGGTTCGAAAACTGAGTGTGGTTGTTTGCGCCGCCGCGGTCGGAATTCCGATCTGGGGCTGCATGACGGTACCGCCGGATGCTCTGGCTCGAGAACGCA
>JANYBE010000327.1 GCA_025360945.1 Rhizobacter sp.
CCTCGAAGCGCCAATGATCCCACTCCACCGAGTCGGTGGTGCGCGGCAGCCGCCCGAGCAGCAGCATGATCATGCCCGCCAACGTGTTGTAGCGGCCGCGGTCTTCCTCGGGCAGCTCCTTGAGCGCGAGCCGGTCCTTCAGCTCGGGCACCGGGATCAGGCCGTCGAACAACCAGCTGCCATCGGCGCGCTGCACGGCCCAGGAGTCCTCATCGGTGGGCGTCGAGAACTCGCCGGTGATGGCCTCGAGAACGTCGCGCACCGTGATCATGCCCTGCACCTCGCCATATTCGTCGACGACGAACACGAGCTGCGCGATCGACGCGCGAACCTGCTCCAGCAGTTCCATGCCCGAGAGCGTCTCGGGCACGAACACCGGCGCCTGCAAGCCTTCGGCCAGCGACAGCGCATTGCCCTTCATCAGCTGCTGCAACAGCGTCTGCGCCGAGATGATTCCGACCACGTCGTCCAGCCCGTTGCGGCACACCGGGTAGCGCGAATGCTCTTCGTCGCCGATGACCTTGAGCACGTCGTCGGAGGTACCGCCGACATCGAGCCAGACGATCTCGGCGCGCGGGATCATCATCGAGCCGACCTGGCGGTCGTCGAGCCGAAACACGTTGCGCACCATCTGGTGCTCTTGCGCCTCGATCACGCCGGCGTCCAGGCCTTCTTCGAGGCTCGCGGCAATCTCTTCCTCGGTCACGCTGCGGTCCGGGCTGCCGTGCACACCGAGCAGGCGCAACGTGCCCTCCGTGCACCATGACAGGAGCTTGATGAACGGCCGCGCGATCAGCGAGAGCCACTCCATCGGCCGCGCGACGATCAGTGCCACCGACTCGGGGTACATCAGCCCGAAACGCTTGGGTACGAGCTCGCCGAAGATGATCGTGAGAAATGTGATGCTCACGACGACCATTGCGGTGGCGGAGATGTCGGCCGGGCGCTGCTCAATGTGGAAGGTCTCGTGCAACCAGTGCGCGAACGGCGCCGAGAACGCGGCGTCGCCGACAATGCCGTTAAGGATGCCGATCGAGGTGATGCCGACCTGCACCACTGACAGAAACTTGGTCGGGTTGTCGTGCAAGTCCAGCGCGGCCTGCGCGCCCGAATGGCCCGCCTCCAGCATCACCTGCAACCGCGCCTTGCGGCTCGCCGTCAACGCCATCTCGGACATCGCGAACAGCGCATTCAGCAGGATCAGGAAGAACAGAAGGGCAACGTCCATGCGGCGCGCGCGGCAACGAGGGATGGGCAGGTTAGCAGAATCCGTAGCTGCGCCTTGTAGGATCGGACCCATGAACTACCTGATCGGCGATGTCCAAGGCTGTTGCGACGCCCTCGACCGGCTGCTCGCGAAGATCGGCTTCTCGCCGTCGCGCGATGCGGTCTATGTGCTCGGTGACCTCGTGAACCGCGGCCCGAAGTCGCTCCAAACGCTGCGCCGGTTGCGCGGCTTCGGCGCTTCGGCGACCTGCCTGCTCGGCAACCACGACCTGAACCTGCTCGGGGTCGCGCAGGGCGTGCGCCAGCCGCACCGCGGCGACACGATCGCCGAGATCCTGGCCGCGCCGGACCGCCAGGCCTGGCTGGACTGGCTGCGGCAGCGCCGCATGGCGGTGTTCGAACACGGCTGGCTGATGGTGCACGCCGGTGTGGTGCCCCAATGGGATATGGCGCAGACGCTGGCACTGGCCGCCGAGGTCGAAGCGCTGCTGCGCGGTGACGGGCTGGCGGCGTTCCTGCCGCAGATGTATGGCGATCAGCCGGCGCGCTGGAGCGACAAGCTCGGCGACGTACCGCGCTGGCGCTTCGTCATCAACGCGCTGACGCGCATCCGTTTCGTCTCCGCCGACGGCACGCTCGACCTCGCGAGCAAGGAGGGGCCGGACAGCGCGCCCGCGGGTTTCACGCCGTGGTTCGACGCATCGCAGCGTCGCACCGAAGGCACGCCGATCGCGTTCGGCCACTGGGCCTCGCTCGGGCTCATCGACAGGCCGAACCTGATCGCACTCGATACCGGCTGCGTCTGGGGTCGACAGCTGAGCGCGATGCGCATCGACGGCGGGCGCCGCGAACTGATCCAAGTCGAGTGCGCGGGCGACTGATCTTCTTCGCCGATGCCGTGTTTCACGGTTTCATCGATCGGGTTTGAACCCTCGATGCGGACAGCTGACATGATCCTGAGTGGCCACGACAGCACCACCACCGTCGGCCCGCGCGTGCGCCACGACCTCCTGGATCCGGTCGACCTGTACAGCCAGTCGCGCGCCAGCGCGTGGCCACGACGCAGGAGAGCACGGTGCGCGAGAGCAACATCGGTGTCTACGCCGAGAACGCAACACAGTGCAAGCCGCGTCCGCGCAGCGTGCTCTGGGAGCGCGGCGATCGGATCGATTTCAGGGCCGCGAGCACGATCGCCGAGAACAGCGGCAGCAAGAGCCAGGGCATCGCGTCGCCCAAGCTTGCGCTGATCTTCGGCCCGTGGGCCAAGACAGAGTTCTTCGTCAACTATGGGTACGGCTACCACAGCAACGACGCGCGCGGCGTGAACGAGACCGTCACACCGAAGGAGGGCGATCCATCGACAGCTTCACCCGGGCTGGTCCGGTCGAACGCGTGTCGGCCACAAGATCAACGACAACGTGAAGATCGCGCTCGATGTGCGACATCCACTTCCATCCGGTCGAGCCGCGCAGCGTGCGGGTCTCGCTGGTCGCAAGCTTCTGATCTTGCCGGCAGTAAACTTCTAGCCTGGAAGGCTGGCCGAGCGGTTTAAGGCAGCAGTCTTGAAAACTGCCGAGGGTTCACGCCCTCCGTGGGTTCGAATCCCACGCCTTCCACAGAGAGGCTCCCGCGACCTGCGCCGCACTGGTAGCCCTATTCCGCGACCGGCGTGGTTTCACCCAGCACCTGCATCAGGGTTCCAGGCGCCATGCACACGGTGCCGCGACCCTCGCCCTTGGCGCAATAGCAGGCGGTGTCGGCGGCGCTCATCCAGGCAGCCGCGTCGGGCGTCTCGATGGTGAGCGAAGCCACACCCAGACTGGCACCGACACGCAATGTGTGGCGCTGCCATGGCAGTGCCAGTCCACTGATCGCCTGCCGCACATTCTCAGCGATGCGCAGGGCGACTTCCGCAGGACAGCGCTCCAGCAGCAAGGCAAACTCGTCGCCACCCAGGCGCACGACCAGATCGCCAGCGCGCACACAGGCGATGATCGCGCTGGCCACTGCGCACAGCACGGCGTCGCCCGCAGCGTGGCCGGCGGTGTCGTTGATCGGCTTGAAATGGTCCAGATCGACCATCACGATTGCCGCAGGTATCGAGCGCGGCATGGCCTCAAAGACACCGGCGAGTCGGTTGTCGAGCGCCTTGCGATTGGCCAGGCCGGTCAGCCCATCGTGCGAGGCCGACCATTCGAGCTGGGCACGCGCAGCGACCTGCTCGCCGATATCGTTGAGGGTCCAGATCGTGCCGGCACCCGGGTCGTTTGCATTCACTGGCGCCCCCCGCAGGCTTGCCCAGAAATGCGTACCGTCGGCGTGCAGCATCTCCCACTCGCCGACATAGGCCTGACCCGCAGCGAATGTCGCGCCGACCTGCGACCCGACCCGATCGTAGTTGTCGTCCGAGATGTGGATGATGCGCACCAGCTGGCCGACGAACTCGCTTTCGGTGCGCTCGAACAGGCGACAGAATTCAGCGCTGACGAGCTCGAAGCGCTTCTCGCGGGTGAAGCAGATGCCAACGGGCGCCGCGCCCATCACTGAGCTGAGTTTTTGCAGTACCTGGGTGTTGAAGGCCTCGAGCTGCGCGCGCTCCGCGCTTACGTGCTGCAGCACCCTACCGAGCCGGCCGATCTCGCCGCTCGCCGTGGGCCAGCCGAGCAAGGGATCGTGGCTGCCGTCGAACAGGTGCTGGGCGCGATCCTCAAGCTGCTTCAGCGGACGCAGCAGCCACCCGAGCAGCGCCAGCATCGCCCCCGACATGGTCGCGATCAGCCCGACGGCCCAGATCAGCGACTGGCGGCGTGCGGCATTCAGCGGTGCGAGCAATTCGGCTTGCGGCATCGCGCGCCAGACCATCCAGTCCAAGCCCGCCACGCCGCTGGCGCTGACGAGTTCGTTGGCCTGTTGCAGGTGCAAACCGGTCGGCTCGACCGAACTTCCATTGCCGACCCATTCGGCAAACGCCTGGGCCAGCCGAGGTTCGACGGACAGCGGTTGCAACAATTGCTGGCGGTTTGGGTGCGATAGGACACGCCCCTGCGCATCGGTCACGACCTGAAGAACGGAAGAATCACTCTGCGCCTCATCGCTGAGGTCGCCGAGCAGGTCGCGGCCCGCCAGGCGCAACCCACCGCCCAGCACGCCGTAGACACGACCGGCCGCGCGCAAGGGGTACGTGAACACGATCACCGGCTCGTTGGACACCCGTCCTGGCAGCGCCTCGGAGACGATGGCGCGCTGCTCGGCGATGGTGCGCTGGAAATACGCTCGGGTCGACAGATCGGTGCCCGGCCGGCGCAGGCTGCTCGCGTCAGCGTAGATTCGGATGCGCCCGTCGATGCCGGTGGCAAACAGATTGGCAAACATGCCGCGCAGAACCGGCTGAGCATCCATGAAAGCGGCGAGCCTGGCGTCGTCGTCCAGCGTCGCCGCATCGAGCTGGCTGGCCGTGGCCTGGAGCGCGCGTTGCAGATTGACGACGCGATGCGACAGCGCGGCGGCCGCGCGCACGGCCTCGTCCAGTTCGCGCAGGCGTTGCGCCGTCAGGGTGTCGCGCTCGGTCTTGCCAACCAGCACCGCCGAGGTCAGCCCGATGCCCAGCATCAGCGCACCCACCGCACCCAAGGTGATGCGCAGCTTCAGCGAGCCGAAGGCGGAGGCGAGCCGGAATTTCCAGCGCTCGGTTGCGATGTGACGTTTTGCATTCACGCTTGCTTTCACCGGGGCGAAGGCATGCACGCCCCGTGATCACATTTCGACTCTATTCGAACCGGCTGAAGCCAGAAACGTCAAATACTCACTCCCGAAGCGATCGGAGCGTGAGCTTGTCTCGCGATCGCCGGTGAATCCTGAAACGACGCGCGTCGTCGGCTCAGGGCTTCAGACCTCAAGTCTCAAGTCTCAAGTCTCAAGTCTCAAGTTCTCAAGTCCTCAGTTGCGGACCCAGCCACCCGCATGCAGATGCCAGCGTCCACCCTGGTTGACCCAGGCATGCGCTCGCCACTGGTAGCCCGGGCGCGGATGATCCCAGCGACCGGGCACCCAGACATGCTGTCCGCCGTTCCAGCCCCAATAGCCGCCGATCCAGAACGCGCCGACGAAGGGCGCGACGGGGACGACCTCGACGTAAGGCGCCGGCGGCGCCATGTCGACGATCACGGTCGATTCGACGGGCACCGGTTGTGGTTGACCTGCTGGGACGGGCTGGCTGTAGACGACGCGCTGCGGGTATGGCGCGACAACGCACGCCGACAGCAGAGCGGCGGCTGCGAGCGGAGCAACGATTAGAAGGCGAGGCTGAAGCATGGCAATTCTCCGTGGAGAAACCCCGGCGGGTTTCCTCTGGCTACATAACTGCCGAAGCCCGCGAACCGATGACGGGAATCACCCCGGCTTTACAGAAGTTTTCACCCGCGGCACCGCGCCTTACACCCGCTCGAGCACCACCGCGATGCCCTGCCCGACGCCGATGCACATCGTGCACAAGGCGTAGCGTCCTTTGGTCTTGTGCAGCTGGTTGACAGCCGTGGTGGCCAGCCGCGCGCCGCTGGCGCCCAACGGGTGGCCGAGCGCGATCGCGCCACCGTTGGGGTTGACGCGCGCGTCGTCGTCCGCAAGCCCCAGGTCGCGCAGCACCGCGAGACCTTGCGCGGCGAAGGCCTCGTTGAGTTCGATGACCTCGAACTGGTCGAGCTTCAGGCCGGTCAGCGCGAGCACCTTGCGCACCGCGGGCGCCGGGCCGAAGCCCATGATGCGCGGCGCGACACCCGCGGTGGCCATGCCGACCACGCGGGCCTTGGGCGTCAGGCCGTATCGGGCTGCCGCGGCTTCGTCGGCGACGAGCAGCGCGCACGAGCCGTCGTTCACCCCGGAGGCATTGCCGGCCGTCACCGTGCCATCGGGTCGCACCACGCCCTTAAGCTTTGCGAGCGCTTCCAGCGAGGTCTCGCGCGGGTGTTCGTCCTTGCTAACGACGATCGCGTCGCCCTTCTTCTGCGCGATCGTGACCGGCGTGATCTCGGCATCGAAGTACCCGCACTTCTGCGCTGCGACGGCCTTCAGTTGGCTACTCAACGCCATGCGGTCCTGCGCCTCGCGCCCGATCTTGAAATCCGTCGCGACGTTCTCGGCCGTCTCGGGCATCGAATCGACGCCGTACTTTTCCTTCATCAGCTTGTTGACGAAACGCCAGCCGATGGTCGTGTCATAGACCGCGTTCGCGCGGCTGAACGCGCTCTCGGCTTTGGGCATCACGAATGGCGCGCGGCTCATGCTCTCGACGCCACCGGCGATCATCAGGCTCGCCTCGCCCAACTTGATGGCGCGCGCGGCGGTGCCCAGAGCGTCTAGCCCCGACCCGCACAAACGGTTCACGGTGCTGCCCGGCACGTCCATCGGCAGGCCCGCGAGCAAGGCAGACATGCGCGCAACGTTGCGGTTGTCTTCGCCGGCCTGGTTTGCGCAGCCGTAGATCACGTCGGCCACCGCCGCCCAGTCGACGTTCGGGTTGCGTGCCATCAGCGCGCGGATCGGGATCGCGCCGAGGTCATCGGTGCGCACCGAGCTAAGTGCGCCACCGTAGCGGCCGAACGGAGTGCGGATGGCGTCGACGACGTAGGCGTGGTTCATGGCAGTTCCTCGAGGATTCAGGCGGCTTGCATGGGAACGCCGGACAAGCGTTGCAATTCTTCCAGGCTCAGGCCTTCGACCATGTCGATCACGCGAAGGCCTTGCGGCGTGATATCGATGGTGGCCATGTCGGTGTAGACGCGACTGACGCAGCCTAGGCCCGTGAGCGGGTAGGTGCAGGCCTGGACGATCTTGCTCTCGCCGCTCTTGCTCAGGTGCTCCATCATCACGAAGGTCTTCTTGGCGCCGATCGCCAGATCCATTGCGCCGCCCACCGCAGGGATCGCATCCGGCGCACCGGTGTGCCAGTTGGCCAGATCGCCATTCACCGCAACCTGGAACGCGCCGAGCACGCAGTAGTCGAGGTGGCCGCCGCGCATCATCGCGAAGCTGTCGGCGTGGTGGAAGTACGCGCCGC
>JANYBE010000336.1 GCA_025360945.1 Rhizobacter sp.
CCAGGCTCTGTCCGCTCTTGACCATCCGCACCGCCTCGAGCTTGAACTCGATCGTGTAGCGCGCTCGCTTTGACTTCGTCATTTCCGTTCTCCTTGCCTGAATTGAACCACTCAGCAAGGGATACGTTTTCCGGGGGCAAGCTCAGGTCGCTGGGTCGCTGGGGACCCTCTCGAGACTCTGAGCACGCTATAGGTCCGGACTCGGCCACAAGCTGACTCTCGCCGACGACCGCTTTGCGGCTACAGTCCCTTGACCACCATCGGAACCGTCTCTGTATGTCTTCTCGCCCGATGGTTCTCGCCGCTGCTCTATTACTCGTTGCCTGCTGCAGTGCATTTTCGAGTGACGATGACTTGCAGCTTGTCCAGCCGAAGGGCAATGGCCTCAAGCTGGAGCGCCTCAAAACCAAGGAGGAGCCGGCCGCGCGCTTCACTGGACAAGCGTGGATCACCGGAAGGTTTTTGGCTTGGTGGCCTGCTGGAGCAAGCAATGCTTCAGATGAGACGCCCGAGTACCTGTTGATCGCTGACGCGAAGGGCGCGGCCAAGCTCCCGCACTTCACGCTGCGCTACAAAAATCAACGGCTTCAATATCTTGTCGAGATAATCGACCTGACCAATGGCGAAGCTGCTATGCGCTTGATCTTCGGCGAGGCAAAAGCACGTCAACTGTTGGATCCGCGTGTAGATTCCGTGGATGCCACGGGCACCTTCCTTATTGAGGACTATGAGGTTGGGGTGGAATGCGACGCGGCTTGGGCGCATGCGATGTTTGTCAAGGCAGAGATTCCCCGCAATCTCTTCGCTGGTCGCGGTGAGGTACCGCAGCGTTGCTGACTTGCTTGGGCGCTCGACTCGTCCGCCCGGTAGGTCGCAGTTCGGCCACCAGCTGCCGTTCGCGAACGGCGGTAATGCCGCCTACTGACCTTGTCGCGGCGCAGTGCGCAGCAGCGTCTCTAGCTCTGCGGCCCAGAGCCTGGCCATGAAGGCTGTGCTGTGACCCATCGTCTGCTCGTTACCCGGAATAAGGAAGACGCGGCCCCTCTTGACGCGCTTGATCTCTCGATCCAGCACCCCCAACTCGGGAGGATTGCGCTCGTCGTCCGCCGAGTTGATCGCGAGCACCGTCGCCTCGATCTTGTCGATACCCGCCGACGGGTTGTAATCCCGCGAAGAATCCCACTGGTAGAGCACGTCGTTCGCATCAGGTGCGAAGGCGGCCTTCAGTCGACCATCGACGAGTTTGTCTGCCTCTTCACGGGTCCGTGCAGCCTTGTAGAGGCTTTGACTACCGCCGTTGGCGGCCAGGCCGTAGAAGACGGAGGCGAACTGCGCACTTCGCGGCTGCTTGCTGTAGTTGCCACCCATCCATTCTGGGTCTCCACGAATGGCGTCGACGATAAGGCGTCGCATCATCCAGTTTCGGCCGGACATCTCGACGGGCAGCGATGCCATGGGCACGGCGACGTCCATGAGCGTCGGGTACTTCCCGGCAAGGATCCACGTTTCCATGCCGCCCATGGAAAAGCCGAGGACGAGACGCAAACGTCGAAGGCCCAGGTGCTCGGTCACGAGCCGATATTGAGCCTCGACCATGTCGTCGTAGCTGTACCGGGGAAACTGGGCGCGCAACCCATCGGAAGGTTTGCTCGACCTGCCATGACCGATCGCATCCGGGAGGATGATGTAGTAGCGGCTGGCATCGAGCGGCTGCCCCGGCCCGAAGAGCTCACCGCCAAAGGGAGCGGCGAGCATGCTGGACCCGGACTGGGTAGTTCCGTGCAGCACCAACACCGGCTCGCCCGTTGGGGCACCGACGGTGGTGTAGTGCACGCGCAGTTCGGGCAGGACCTCGCCGCTGCGAAAATGGAAGTCGCGGATGACCCAGTCGCCTTCCCTGGTGGTCGGAGATTCGGCGGCCCAGACATGGAACGACAAGGGCAGGCTCAACATAAACCCGGCTACAGCGGTGAGCAGCGGTCTCACGAAGCACCCCGGCGCAAATAAGCATCGTCGAACAACGAGTACAAACGCCTCTACCGTGATTTGCTTGTTCATCTTCGCCTCTTCTCGCCGCTTATCCATTGCGGTGCACGTATGCTAGGTCAGGCGCCGAGCAAGCGGTACGCGTCGGACGAGCTCGAGGCGACAGGCGCTCAATGGTCCCCCAATGCAGCTGTGACACCAAGCATAGCCGCGAGGCCGACACCGATCAGAAAGCCAACGAGTAGAACAGGTTCGCTGCAAGGTCAACCGTGCGAGCGCTCCGAGCTCGTTGGTCGCGTCCTCAAGCACCTCGCTCAGCACTGCCTGCAACTCGCGAGGCCCTTGTGGGAACACGAGCCCGAACTCCGCCAGCAGCCCACGCGAATCCTCTGACGGCGCCGAATTGCCCGAAGCCACTGAGCGGGGGAGCTGCTCTTGAAGCACTGGAGCTTTTGATCTAGCGCTCGGCCGGTGCGGGCAACGTTGAGGTTGACGGTTCCTTGAATCCAATGGGCAACGACGTGCTGCGAAAAACGGAGTCCTTGGGGTACTCAGAACGCGTGCCGGATGCCGACGTTGAAGGCCGAATCGCCCGTACCGCCGTCGATCGCGTTGCCGACCGTGTAGAACTCCACCTTGTTCGTATTGGGCGCGCTATTCCTGATGTGCGCATATGACGAATAGAGGTTGGTGCGCTTCGACAGCGCGTAGATGTAGCCGAGTGCGAGTTGGCTCGCATCGTTGTTGCCTGATCGATCGCTCTTCTTGATGTAAGAGGCCAACAGGTTCGAGACGCCCAACGGCACGGTCATGCCGACTAGCACATCGCGGCTGTCGGGGTTCGTAATGTTGGTGTTGGAAGAAAACGCGCCGCGGTTGATCGCGTACGCTATTGCCACGATCGCAGGCCCTGTATTGTAGCGGCCGCCGAAGATCGCGACCTTCGCGGTGTTGCTTCCGGTCGCGTCCTCGACGCCGTTGTAGGCGAGGCGTAGCGTCAACGGCCCGGTTTCGTAGCCGATCGAGCCGCCGATCGTGCGCCCCGCCTTCGAGCTGGCCGCGACTTCGCCGAACGCGTAGGTCAGCTCGCCGCTAAACCCTGCCGTCGGCGGCGCGGTGTACTTCACCGAGTTGCTAGTGCGCGACCCGTTGCCGTCGTTGGTCGGCGTACCGCCCACCGACATCAGATTGCCCGCGGTGCCGGCGAGGCCGCAGCCAAAGGGATCAATTTCGCCGCAGAGCGCGTTGTTAACCGCTGTGTACTGGCGCCCCATCGTGAGCGCACCGGCGCTGCTTTTCAGGCCGACGAATGATTGGCGCCCAAAGCCGCGGCCGCTCTGGTTCAGCGTGCCGGTATCCATGGCGATGCCCATTTCGAGAACGAAGAGCGCGCTCGCGCCGCCGCCCAGGTCTTCGCTGCCCTTAAAGCCGAGCCGCGATCCGTTCTGGATGCCGCTCGACAACTTCTTGATGCTGCCGGCGGCGCCGCCACTCTGTAGGTCGAGGCCGAGGTCTGCCAGCCCGTAGATGGTGACCGAGCCTTGCGCGAACGCGTCGACGGTGCAGGCGGCTGATGCGCAGGCAAGCGCTGCCGCGGCGATGTGCGATTTCTTCATGAGTGATGTCTCCAGGGGTGTTGAGCCAAGGTCTAAATCGGCCCTTGCGATCGAATGCCCTGGAGCAGTGCTTCAGCAGCCGACCCGACACGCAAAGGCCGGTTTGTGCAGGCGCGTGGCCTGCCCGGTCTTGGAGCACCTCACGTGCCCCGCGCCACTGCGGCGAGCGGCTGGCCGCGTGCTGCAGGTGGTCGAACTTCTCTTGCGAACTTCTGACGATGTCGTCGCGAGCCACGCCGCCGAGCGCGCGGTCAGTTATTCGCGCCCTCGTCCGTCTCTTTCACTTCCAGCCGCGCGCGAACTGGCGCGTCACACGCTCCAGGTGCGCCCGCATGGCCCGCCGCGCACCCGCCGGGTCTCGTGCCACGATGGCTCCGAGAATCTGACGGTGGTCGGCGATCGCGTGCGCGCGCAACTCGTCCGTATGAAAGTGATGTTCCATGCGTGACCACAATCGCCCACGCTGATCCCACAAATGGTCGAGCACGCCAACCAGCGCACCGTTGCCAGTGGCACGCGCGATGGCCACGTGAAATGCACGGTCAGCGAGATCATTCTTCTCGCGATCGGCGTAGAAGCGTTCCATGTCGTTGATCGCCGCGTTGATCTCGTCGATCGCGCCGGCGCTGGCCATGCGCGCGGCCGACGCGGCGACCTCGCTCTCGATCAGCTTGCGCGCGGCGAGCACTTCGAATGGGCCGGGGCCGGCTTCCCCCATGTCGTCGGCCGCGCCCTCGGCCACGTAAATGCCGGAGCCGCCGCGCACTTCGACGACGTTGGTGAGATCGAGCACGATCACGGCTTCGCGAACCGAGGTGCGGCTCACGCCGAGGCGCGCCGCGAGGTCGCGCTCCGATGGCAGCCGGTCGCCGGCCTGCAGCTTCTGCGCCGCGATCAGCGTTTCGAGTTGGTTCGCGACGATGCGGTACAGGCGGTTCTCTTGTGCGCCGGTCTCGGGCGGCGCATCGGACCCGCCCGCGGTGGTTGATTCGGGTTTGGCCTTCATGCTGCGTCGACGGATTGAGCGCGCCCATTGCCGCGTGTGGCGTCGGCCGCCTCAATACGCTCCTTGATCCGCACGACCTCGGCGACCGCGAGAAACAGGTGGTAGAGCACGCGCGCCGGCGTCACGTCGGCGAGCGGCTCACCGGAGCGCGCGAGCTGGTTGCACCAGTTGGCGCCGTCGGGCCGGAAGTAGTGCGCGCGCAGGCGGCCGAGATGCGCGTCGATGTCTTCCATCGCGGCGCTCTGACCGGCGTCGACACGGGCGACGCACGCCTTGACGAATTCGGTCTGCGGCCAGAAGAGCTTGGTCTCGGCCGTGACGCAACCGCTGCGGTCGAGCGCATCGAAGGCCATGCCTTGCAGCGGCTCCTTCAGGTCGCGCCCGAAAGTGTTGCCGAACTTGAAGAGCCGATCGACCATCGTTTGGGCACGCCGCTCACCGCTCGCGCGCTGGTACTGCGCAAGCAGCCAGACCCATTCGAACTGGTGGCCAGGCTCGCGCAGCTCGCCGTCCGACTCATCAGCGGGCGACCAGTCGACTTTGAAGTATTCGCGGAGCGAGCCGCTGGCGCGATCGAAGAAGTGCTCCTCGAACAGATCGACGAGCACGCGGCTGCGTGCCAGCCACTTGGCCTCGAGTGTCGCGAAGAACATCGCGAGCGTCGCCTCAAGCAGGTGCATGTGCGGGTTCTGGCGTCGCGGCAGCCTGGCGGTGTCGGGGTACTCCTCGAAAAAGCCGCCGCCGCGGCCATCGGCGAGGTGTCTGTGCATGAAGTCGAATGCGGCATCGGCCATTCGGATCGCGTCGGCTTTCTGCGTTGCGCTGTAGTGCCACGCGGCGGCGAAGATCACGAATGCGTGGTCGTAGGCATCGCAGGCGGCGTCGATGCATTCGCCTTCGCTGCTGCGGGCGCGCGGCCAGCCGCCGTCGGCCGTGCCTTGCCAGCTCTGCAAGTGCGCGAAGCCGTGGGCAGCGGCCTCGCGCATCGCCGGCGCTTTGCCGAGCACGTGCGCGTGGCTGAACACATAGGTCAGCCGGGCCTGGTTCAGCACGCTGCGCCGCCCGGATGCGGCGACCTCGCCCGAAGCGTGCAGCCCTTCGAAGAACCCGCCGCGCGGATCGACAATGCGTGTAGCCCAGAACGGGCATACCTGCTCGAGCAGCCAGTCGCGCAACGACTTCGCATCGGTGGCGGTGAAGATCATCGAACTCATCGTGGTCAGGCCCCTTGCGGTTGTTCACGCACCCGTGAGACGAGCTGCGTCGGGCTGACGAAGCGCATCGCGATCAGCAGCCACAGGAGGGTCACGGTCATGTAGACGATGGCCATCGCGTCAATGGACTGCGGTGCCCGAACGCCGGCGGCGAACACCGCGTAGTACAGCGCCACCACCAGCGTCTGCGAATCCGGCCCAGCCGTCATGAACGTCAGCTCGAACATTGCGATCGTTCGCACCAGCACGAGCAGCGACGCGGCCAGAATGCCCGGCATCAGCAGCGGAACCAGAACGTGGCGAAACATCTGAAACGTGCGCGCGCCGAATACCCGCGCGGCGGCTTCGACGTTCGGGTCGATCTGCTCGATGAATGGCGTCATCACCAGGATCACGAACGGCAGTGCGGGCAGAAGGTTGGCCAGGATCACGCCGTACAGCGTACCGGCCAGGTGCAGCTTGTAGAACACCGTCGCGAGCGGGATGCCGTAGGTGATCGGCGGGATCATCATCGGCAACAAGAACAACATCATCATCGCGCGCTTGCCCCGGAATTCGCGACGCGCCAGTGTGTAGGCCGCCGGCACGCCGATCAGCACGGCGAGCACGACCACGGCCAGTACGACCTGGACGGTGACGACCAACACGCTGGACAACTGGAACTCTTTCCAGGCGGTCGCATACCAGTCCAGCGTGAAGCTCTCGGGGAACAGGGTTCCGAACCAGCGCCGCGCCACCGAGTTGGTCGCGACGGAGGCGATCATCAGCGCGATGTTGAGCAGGAAGAACGTCATCAGCGAAACGACGGCAGCGTTCCAGCTTCGGACCACCAAGTTCAGGCGCGGGTTGATTTGAAGAGTTGTGGAGCTCATCCCTTGCCTCCACTGACCGGGCCGCGGTAGGCGAAGCCCCGCAGCGCCAGCACGGCCACCACCACAGCGAGCTGCGTGGCGCCCATGATCATCGCGATGGCCGAGGCCATCGAATAGTCGTAATTCTCGAATGCGGCTTCATAGGCGGCGATCGAGATCACGCGGGTGGGGCCGGCAGGCGCACCCAACAACACGGCTGACGGGAACACCGAGAACGCCTGCACGAAGGAAAGGCAGAACGTCATCGCCAGGCCCGGCGCCAGTAACGGCAGCACGATGTGCCGGAACTGTCGCATCGGCGTTGCACCCAGTGTCGCCGCCGCGCGAGACAGCACCGGGTCGATGCCGGTCACGTACGACAGGATCAACAGAAAGGCAAACGGGAAGCCCGAGATAACGAGCGAAATCAGCACGCCCCAGTAGTTGTGCGTGAGGTGCACCAGGCCGCCGTACAGGTGCAGCGCCTGCACGGCTTGCGAGAACCAACCGCGCGGGCCGAAGTAGGTGAGCATCCCTTCGGCGATCAGCACCGTTCCGAGCGTGAGCGGGATCGTGATGATCGTCGTGGCGATCTTCTGGTAGGCCGACTTGTGGCGCAGGCGATAGGCCAGCGGCAAGGCGATGCCAACATTGATGAGCGTGGCCGGCAGCGCCAGCTTCAACGTCGTGGCAATGGTGGACCACTGCGAGGCGGTGGTGAAAAACTTGATGTAGTTGTCGAACGCGCCACCGCCTTCTGTCGGTGCGAACGACAGCCGCAGGCCGTCGGCAAACGGATACACGAACACCAACAGCATGAACAGCACCGCGGGCAGCGCCATCCACATGGCCGGGTCGCGCCACGAGCCGCCGACATGGATGGCCTGGCCGCGGCTCATGGCGCGCCCTCTACGGAATAGACCAGTACCCGCTCGGGCGGGGCGGTCACGCGGACCGCGTCGCCCGCCCTGGCGGCACCGACCGCACGCACAAACAGCCGCACGCCGTCGCGCGTGAGCAGCATGAAGAGCGACTCGCGACCGTAGTATTCGACCGTCTCGACGACCGCGTCGATGCGGTTGGCGTTCGTGCTCGTCGGCTCGACGAACGACAGTTCGTCCGGTCGGATGCACGCAACGGCGCGACTGACAGGAGTGCCCGCGCCAGGGCGAGCGCGGCCCGACAGGCGCACACCGTTGCCGCTCAGCTGCATCGTGTGCGCATCCTGCCACGTCACGTCGAGCGTGAGCTCGTTGCGGTAGCCCATGAACCGGGCCACCGACAGATTCGCTGGCTCTCCGTACACGCCGGCCGGTGTATCGACCTGCTGCACCCGGCCGTCCTTAATCACAACGATGCGATCGGCGAGCGACAGGGCTTCGTCCTGATCGTGCGTCACATACAGCGTGGTGCGGCCGAGTTCGCCGTGAATGCGACGAATCTCGGTGCGCATCTCCAGACGCAATTTGGCGTCGAGATTGGAGAGCGGTTCGTCCATCAGGATTAGCGGCGGTTCGATGACGATCGCGCGTGCGATGGCGACCCGCTGCTGCTGCCCGCCCGACATCTGCCCGGGCAGCTTGCGCGCTTGCGGGCCGAGTTGCACCAGGTCGAGCGCACGGGCGACACGCGCGTCGATTTCCTTCTGGGGCATACCGCGCATCAGCAGGCCGAAGCCGACGTTCTTCGCGACCGTCATGTGCGGGAACAGCGCGTAGTTCTGAAACACCATGCCGAAGCCGCGCCGCTCGGGCGGCAAGGTGTCGACACGTCGGTCGTCGAGCAGGATCGCGCCGTCGCTCAGGGGCATCAGGCCGGCGATGCAATTCAGCGCGGTCGACTTGCCGCAGCCCGACGGGCCCAGCAGCGCGATGAATTCGCCGCGGCGGATGTCCAGGCTCAGGCTGTCGAGCGCAGCGGTCGCGTGGGCGCCCGCACCGAATCGCCGGGTGACGCGGTCCAGGCGCAGCGTCGTGAAGTCGTGGTGCATGTCGATCGAGTTGTCAGAGAAATCACTTGAACTTCTGGGCGCCGACTTCTTCGTCCCATTTGCGAAACGCCTTCACGAGCGACTGTGAGTCGAGCGGCTGGGCGTGCGGCCGGTTCGCGATCCAGCCGGCGTACTCGGCCCGCCCGTATTCCTTGATCACATCCTGGCTCTGCTGCGGCGCCATCGTGATGGGCACGTTCTTCACGGCCGGGCCGGGGTAGAAGTAGCCCTTGTCATAGGTCAGGGCCTGCTGCGCCGGTTGCAGCAGATAGGCCATCAGATCGAAGACCAGCGCCTGCTTCTCGGGCGACAGGCCCTTGGGCGTCATCAGGTACTGCGTGTCATTGACCCACGTGAAATCATTGAAGGCCGCGATCCGATAGTGCTTCGGCACGACGCCGAGCGCGCGCGGGTTGATGTCCCAGCCCGTCACGCTGACCGTCATGTCGCGCGAGCCTTCGCCGAGTTCGCGCATCACTGCGCCGGTGCCGCCGGGGTAGTACTCGATGCAGGTGTTGAGCTGCTTTAGGTAGGCCCATGTCTTGTCCCAGCCGTTCACCGGATCCTTCGGGTCCTTGTCGCCCAATAGGTACGGCAAGCCCATCATGAAGGTGCGCCCGGGGCCGGAGTTGGCAGGGCGCCCGTAGATGAAGCGGTTCGGATTGGCCTTGCACCACGCAAGCAGTTCCTGCGGCGTTGTCGGCGCGTGCTGAACCTTCTCGGGGTTGAACTCGAGTAACGGGCCGGCCGGCATGAACACGACCGCGAGGGCTTGGTTGCGCGCGAGCTCTTGCATCTTGCGCGCCTGCGGCAGGTAGTTGTCCAGCACACCGGGAAACTTGGCAGCCTGGTCCGGCAGCACCGTCGTCCAGAGGTTTTGCTCGATGCCGGCCGAGAGAATGTCGGTGCCGCCAAGCACGAGATCGATGTCGGTGCGGCCTGCGGCCTGCATCGCCTTGAGCTTGCCGGGCAGTTCGGGGGCGGGCGCCTTGGTGAACGTGAACTTCACGTTCGGGTGCGTCGTCTTGTAGCTCTCGATGGCATCTTGCAGCAGCGCGAGGGCGCCACCGACGTCGACGACGTTCACCGTCTGTGTCTGCGCGACAGCGGCGGGCGCACCGAACACCAGGCCTGCGAAGGCCGCGAGGACCGCAGCGGTGGCGGCGCACGAATGAATCTTCATCGTCTGTCTCCTGTTGTCGAGGCGTCTGACTGCGCCTGCCGGGAAGTCTATGTGCCCAGTCCACCCAAAACAAGTGGTTGGACCAATTTATAATTTGGCATGGCCAAAATGGGGCGCTGATCTGCATAATTCGGCCCATCGCCCGCCTCTTTTGAAGCCTACGCCAATGAAAATCCTCTCCGCCAAAGTCATCGTCTGCTCGCCTGGCCGCAACTTCGTGACGTTGAAGATCGAGACCGACCAAGGCCTGTACGGCATTGGCGATTCGACCCTGAACGGACGCGAAATGGCGGTCGTCGCCTATCTCGAAGAGCACGTCGTGCCGTGCCTGATCGGGCGCGACGCCGCGCAGATCGAAGACATCTGGCAGTATCTCTACCGCGGCGCGTACTGGCGCCGCGGCCCGGTCACGATGACCGCGATCGCCGCGGTCGACACCGCCCTCTGGGACATCAAGGCCAAGGCCGCGGGCATGCCGCTGTACCAGTTGCTCGGGGGCAAGAGCCGAAGCGCCGTGATGGTCTACGGCCATGCGAATGGGCGTGACATCGAGCACACCGTCGACGAAGTGATTCGCTACCAGGAGATGGGCTACAAGGCGATCCGCGCGCAGAGCGGTGTACCGGGCCTGAACTCGGTTTACGGCGTCGGCCGGGGCAGCATGTTCTACGAACCCGCCGATGGCGCCTTGCCATCCGAGCACGACTGGTCAACCGAAAAGTACCTCGACCACGCGCCGAAGCTGTTCGAGCGGTTGCGCGAGAAGATCGGCTTCGAATCGCATCTGCTGCACGACGTCCACCACCGCCTCACGCCGATCGAAGCGGCGCGTCTGGGCAAGGCGCTCGAGCCCCACCGATTGTTCTGGATGGAAGACCCCACACCGGCCGAAAACCAGGAGGCGTTTCGGCTGATTCGCCAGCACACGACCACGCCGATGGCGGTCGGTGAAATCTTCAACACGATCTGGGACTGCAAGGACCTGATCCAGGGTCAACTGATCGACTACATCCGCACGACCGTGGTTCACGCCGGCGGGATCACGCATTTGCGACGCATCGCCGATCTCGCGGCCATGTATCAAGTGCGCATGGGGTCGCACGGCGCCACCGACCTGTCGCCGGTGTGCATGGGCGCGGCGCTGCATTTCGACCTGTGGGTGCCCAACTTCGGCATCCAGGAATACATGCGCCACACCGAAGAGACCGACGCCGTGTTCCCGCACGGCTATACCTTCGACGACGGCATGCTGCATCCGGGCGAAGCGCCTGGCCATGGTGTCGATATCGACGAGGTGCTGGCGGCGAAGTACCCCTACCAGCGTGCCTATCTGCCCGTGAACCGGCTGGCGCTCGACGGTACCTTGTGGAACTGGTGATGGGCGGCGCACCGATACCGCACGTGGCGGACCTCGCGCGGCTCGCGCGCCTCACGCCGCTTGCGCTGGCCGCGGCGAACCCGCTGGGAGCGTGCCCTGCTTACGACCGCAGCTCGTTGCGCGGCGGCATCGTGCACCTGGGCATCGGCGCCTTCGCGCGCGCGCACCTCGCGGCCTGCAACGAGGCGGCGACCGCGCACAGCGGCGACTTGCGCTTCGGCATCGTCGGCGTCTCAATGCGCAGCGCCGAGACGCGCGATGCGCTGGCACCGCAGGCAGGCCTCTACACGCTTGCCCTGCGCGACGCCGACGCGCACGGCCAGCCGCGCCAGCGCGTCAG